>DATFML010000028.1:0-14206 GCA_035266965.1 Gammaproteobacteria bacterium | reverse complement strand
CCATGCTGATGATTTCGTACTTGCCCAGGTTACCCAGAAAGCGCTTCAGTGAATCCCCGGCGTGGGACCGGCTGCCCGCCACCATGAGGGGTTCGCCTGCGTGTTCCCGCACATGGATGGGCTGCGGGGCCTGGTCGGCATTCTGCCGATACGCACCCTGGCCGGCGCAGCCATAGTAGCTGACGCCGCTCACCGGGACGTGGACCACGCCCAGCAACGGCTCGCCGTTCTGGATGAGAGCGATGTTGACGGTGAACTCGCCGTTGCGCTTGACGAATTCCCGTGTGCCGTCCAGTGGGTCGATGAGCCAGTAACGGTTCCACTGGCTGCGCTCGGCGAAAGGCACTCCGGACGACTCCTCGGAAAGCATCGGGATGTCGGGATCGATCACCTGCAGCCCGGCCACGATGGCATTGTGGGCGGCCATGTCGGCCGCCGTCAGCGGGGAGCGGTCATCCTTCTGCTCCACTTCGAAATCCGTGTGGTAGACCTCCAGGATCCGTCGCCCGGCATCCCGTGCAAGCGCGTTGACCGCATCCAGATACTGGCAAGGATCCGGGCCCTCGGAGCGCGTTTCATCCGTCATGGTTCAATATCTCCCGTACCATATAGAGGGCGGCGATGCTGCGCGCCTCCGTGCAATCATCCCGGGCCAGCAGCTCGTCCAGGCGGCTCAGGCGCCATGGCACCACCTCGATGGCCTCGGGTTCGTCCCCCGGCAGACGCTCAGGATACAGATCCCGGGCCAGAATGACGTGGGTCGTCTGGCTCAGGTAGCCGGGCGCCAGTGTCAGCGACTTCAACAGGCGCAGTTGGCGGGCGCCGTAACCCACCTCCTCCATCAGCTCACGATTGGCGGCCGCCAGCGGGTCTTCGCCGTCTTCCACACGGCCCTTGGGCAGGCACAGCTCGTAGCGCTCGCTGCCGGCACCGTATTCGCGGATCATCAGCACCTGGTCCCCGTCCGTCACGGGCACGATCAACACGGCGCCCGCGGCCGATCCGCGGATGCGCTCGAACTGCACCCGGACCCCGTTGGAGAACTTCAGGTCCAGCTGTTCCACTGTGAACAGGCGCGTCCGGGCGATCGTTTCCACGCCCAGAATTTCCGGTATTTTCACCATGTACGCTTCTGTCGATCGCCTGCGTCCCGGGCCATCCAGCCGTCCCCGAACGGTTTCGCCAATGAGCGGCCGCTTGACGCACCGCCGAGTCTCGGGACAGTATACCCGACAGCTCCGCGGCGGCCGACCCGCCCGGCCCGCAGACATCCGGCGTGAACCCACCATGATCGACTGGCAGCCTATCCGCTCCGTGTTTCTGGACATGGACGGCACCCTTCTGGACTTGCACTTCGACACCCACTTCTGGCGTGAACATGTGCCCATGCGCTACGCCCAGCGGCACGGCATGTCGGTGGAACAGGCCAAGGAAGAGCTCTACCCGCGCATGCGTGCCGTGGAAGGCACCATGAGCTGGTATTGCGTGGATTACTGGACCGCGGAACTGGGATTGGATATCGCCGAGCTCAAACGCGAGCTCGATCACCTGATCGCGGTGCACCCCCATGTGGTGGAGTTCCTGGACGCCGTACGGCGCAGCGACAAGCGGGTGGTGCTCATCACCAACGCCCATCCCAAGAGCCTGGAGCTGAAAATGGAGCGCACCCGGCTGGCCGGACATTTCGACGCGCTCATCTGCTCCCACGACCTGGGACGGCCGAAGGAACAGGAGGGCTTCTGGGAGCTGATCCAGGAACAGGAGCCTTTTGTGCCTGAACGCACAATGCTGGTGGACGACAGCCTGCCCGTGCTGCGCGCCGCCCGCGCCTACGGCATCGGCCACCTGCTGGCCATCCGCCGCCCCGACAGCCGCGAACCGGCGCGGGACGTGACCGAATTTCCGGCGGTGGACGACTTCCGGCCCGTTACGCCGGGCACGGTGGCACAGTAAAAAGAGAAAAATGCGCCACGGAATCCACGGAAAGCACGGAAAAAATGTCTGTGGGCCGAGGCGGTACCGGGCAATCTCGGCGGTACCCCGCAGGCAGCGCCATCTTCGGCTCTTTTCTCCGAGGCTTCCGTTTTGAGATGTCCTTCACGCAGGGACGGCGCAATAACCGAAGGGCATTGCGCCGAATACAGAGGTTGTGACCCGCAGTAGGCTTGGCGCCAATCGTCGATCGTGCGGCGACAGCCGTTCGCCTTTGCCCGTCCGTGCTTTCCGTGTTTTCCGTGGCGCTTTTGCTTTTCCCCTTCCGTGGGTTCCGTGGCTCTTACCAGAGCTTTCGCGCATCACCCGGCGCAATGCGCTGCGCTTATTGCGCCCTACATGATTTTCCGTGCTTTCCGTGTTTTCCGTGGCGCTTTTGCCTTTTCCATTCCGTGGGTTCCGTGGCTCTTACGAAAGCTTTCGCGCATCACCCGGCGCAATGCGCTGCGCTTATTGCGCCCTACATGATTTTCCGTGCTTTCCGTGTTTTCCGTGGCGCTTTTGATTTTTTTGTCTAGCGGATCACTTCGACTTGCCCCAGCGCTTGAAGCGTTTCTTGCAGTATTTGAGCAGCGAGTCGTAGCCGTCGAAGAACAGGTCGAAGCCTTCCTCGGCGGGCGAGTCGAATTCGCAGAAGTCGTTGGAATAGTCGCGGCAGATCTGCGGGCGCTGTTCGTAGATACCGCAGCGGCCATCGGGCTCGAGGTGGCCGCAGGCGGAATTGAACAGCAGATACCAGCCGTCCTCGTCCTTGTAGGCCTGCACGTTGCGGTGCGCCAACTGCCACAGCAGGTGCTCGAAGTCGTACTTCGAACGCGGCGTGTCGATCTGCTGGGTGACGTAGGTGCAGCATTTGGAGTTGGTGCAGAAGCCGCACTTGGTCTCGGAGGAAATCTCGACTTTGATAGGAATCGTTGTGGCCATCACGACGGGTTCTCAGACTGCATCAGGCGCGCAGTATAGCAAATCATGCACTTTGTACGAGACACGCAAACGTGCAATCCCTGCGGATTTTCAGTAGTCTTTGGAAACGGGCCAACCCCGGGGGGACGCAGGAAGCGCCCGCGAATACTAACGATAAAACGAACCAGGGAAGGGGGGAGGAATCATGGACGCGACCGTTCACGCTTCGCGGCGCCGGCAACTGAGTGATGCGCCGGAAATCCATTCCGCAGTCATACGCCTGCTGATCTGGCTGTTTTCCGCCATCTACGTCGGTCTGGCCGCCTACTCGCAGCACTACTACGTACCGGCTTCACTGTACATCGGCTTTGCATCGGGCTTCCTGGCCGTATCCACCACCTTACTGTACACCGCCTACCGCTTTGCCGGACAACCCTGGCAACGCCACCTGTCCATGGTGGCGGACATCACGGCGGCGACGGTGGCGGTCGCCATCACCGGATTGGTCAACAGCCCCTTCGTACTCGTCTACCTGTGGATCTTCATCGCCTACGGCACCCGCTATGGTGCCCGCGACCTGTTGTGGGCCACGGTGCTCAGCGTGTCGGCCTACGCGGTGGTGCTGCTTGCCATGGGGGAGATGGACATTCATCCCTTCGAGGCCGCCTTCCAGCTCATCGCCCTGGCCCTGCTGCCTCTGTACCTGAACTCCCTGCTGCGCAGCCAGCATCAGGCCAGGGAAGCCGCCGATCGGGCCAACGAGGCCAAGAGCGGTTTCCTGGCCCACATCAGTCATGAAATACGCACGCCGCTGAACGGAGCCGTGGGCATGCTGTCGCTGTTGTCCGGTACCCGGCTGAGCGCCGACCAGCGCGGCTATGTGCAGAGCCTCGAGACCTGTGCGCACATGCTGCGTACACTGATCGACGACGTGCTGGATTTCTCCAAGATAGAAGCCGGCTGTCTGGAGCTCGAGACAAAACGCTTCGACGTCATGGACGTCATTCGCCAGGCAGTGGACATGGAGCGTGCCCACGCCGCCCGGAAAGGGCTGTGGATCAAGACCGACGGGGAACAGAGCGTTCCGCAGGTGGAAGGAGACGGCCTGCGACTGCGGCAGGTGTTGCTCAATCTGATCAACAACGCCGTCAAGTTCACCGAGCGAGGCGGCGTGGCGGTGCGCGCCATACGCTTGCGCCCGGAGCTGCGGGACACCGTCGTGCTGCGCATCGAGGTGCAGGATACGGGCATCGGCATCCCCCGGGATCGGCTGGACCGAATTTTCGATCGCTTCAGCCAGGCGGACAATTCCACTACCCGACGCTTCGGGGGAACGGGCCTTGGCACCGCCATCAGCCGGCGGCTGGTGGAGCTGATGGGCGGTCGCATCGGCGTCACCAGCACCCCGGGGGCGGGCACGTTGTTCTGGCTGGAGCTGCGCTGGCCCCGGGCCGCCGGCGACTCCCCCGCCGCCGAGCTGCGGCCCGCGGAGCCGCCGGCGCCCGCCGTATCACAGTTGACGCCGGCACCTGCGATCGATGCGCCCATCCTGCTGGCCGAGGACAACGAGATCAGCGCTTACGTGGCCCGCACCGTGCTGGCGAAGGCCGGCTATCAGGTGGACGTGGTGGCCTCCGGCACCCAGGCGCTGGCCGCCCTGCGGCGCCGACGCTATGGACTGGTGTTCATGGACATGCGCATGCCGGAACTGGACGGGCCGGCCACGGCCCGCGCGTGGCATGCCGACTCAGGCAGCCATCCTCAGGTGCCCATCATCGCCCTCACCGCAAACGCCACCGAGGCAGACCGCCAACGGTGCCTCAAAGCGGGAATGGCCGGTTTCATCACCAAACCGGTCCAGCCGGAAACCCTGGTTGCCCAGGCGCGTCGCTATATGGGCGAACCTGCCGCGTAGCCACCATCGGGAAGGACGCGGCGCTCAGGCGTCGCGGTCGGCGCTGAAGTGGAAATGGTCGAAGCAGGGCGTCTGTTGCAGAGCCGTCCCCGCGCAGACGGGCACGCCCCGGTCGCCGGCCTGCACCAACAGCCGCGCTGCAGGCTCGTAGAGCTCGGCCGGCGCCAGCAGGGTGGCCGCCGCGCCGCCGGCCTGGGAGGGAATGAACAGGCATTCCACCGCCCCGTCTGGCGGGGCCTGCTGGGGCCCGCAACGCACCGGCGCAGGCACACCGGGGATGATCTCCAGCCCCAGTTGCAGGCGCCGGTCACGGTCGCGCCGCAACCAGCGGACCACGGCCAGGCACACCGGCTGGGTACTGGCCTGGGCATCGCTGACCACACCCACCAGCTCACCCACCTGCAAATGGCTGATGCCGCGTTCATCCCCGGCAAGCTGAAGACCGCCCTCGCTGCGGTCGACCATGTCCCACAGGGCGGGCTCCACGATGGCAGCGGCGCCGTCGCCGGCGTCCGCCTGCGGTTGGCCGGAAAGATACCGGTGCACCGCTTCCACGCCGGCCAGCAGCAATGCCTGCTGATCGGAATCGCGGCGCACCTGGGCGCGTCGTTCGCCGGCGGCCACCTCGGGCAGCAACTGGCGCAGCAGCACCGCCTCCGGACTGCCCCGGCGCTGCTCGGCGGGCAACTGGGCCAGCCGGCGATGCATGGCTTTGACCGCTGCCGTCGCGTCCAGCAGCCAGGGATCCTCAGCTTCGCCGGGCGAGGACAGGCGCACACAGGCCCGCGGCGGGCTGTCGCTGGCCATGTCCACCAGATACAAACCCTCGCCGTCGCCTTCCCAGGCCGCGCCGCGCTCCAACCGGGACAACGGCGCGTAGGGCACCAGGCTGGCAAAGACACTCGCCAGCTCGCCGTCGGCCAGCCGGTAAGGGTCGGCCAGGGTCAGCAGCAGCATCTGCCGGTACAGGCTCGCCAGGGAGATGGGCTGGCCCCCACCCGGCATGCTGTCTGGCACCGCATCCGGATGACCCGTCCGGGCTGCATGGGCATAGATCCGGTGCAGCTCCAGCAGGGCGAACGGCGGCGTGGGACGGTAGTAACGGTAGCTGTGCAGGAGCCCCTGGGCCAGGTGCTCCATGGCCCGCAGCAGGGCCAGGGGCAATTGTTTGGCGTACTGGCGCTCGGCGCCGTGGGCAGCCGCGGACAGCACCAGCTTGTAGCCGCCGGCCATGGCCAGGCAGCAGCCCTCCAGTTGCTCCACCACCCGTTCCCGTTCCGCCGGCGTGCCCCGCAGGCGGGTTACCCTGCCCTGCAGGACGGTCATGAACAGCTTGGCCACCGCCGGGCGGTAGCATTCCAGCAGTCGCAGACGCTCGCGGCCGTCCATGCGCTGGGCGTTGCAGCCTTCCAGAGCCTCCAGCAGCGCCGGCAGCGCGGCGGGCGGGTTCATCAGCGGGAGCTGATCCAACCAACGCTGCAGCCGGCGCTCGTTGCGCTCGACGGTCGGATCGTCGTAGTCATGCTGTTCCGGCGTGGTAAGCAGCAGCGGTTTCATGGCTTGTCATTCGGTCGACGGACACGGGGCGGCGGGCCCTGTGAAGCGGCCTGCTGGATCTTGCGCGGAGACCCTTGGTCGACCCGCTGGAGGCACTCGGCAATCGACGGCCTTAATTCTGATCGGCACCGGGTTGGAGAACTTGACGACATCTCAACGCCGCCGTTTGCCGAGTTGGTTTCCTGCGGCAAGCCCTCAAAGACTGCCGGACAGCGCCAGGGAATAGCGTCCGTTCCGGTCGGGCGGGCCGAGGAGCTGCAGCTCGGACCGCAGCTGCTGGCCCTTGGGCCCCCTCGGTTTCAGGGTGGCCGTCAGTCGGTAGCTGCCGTTGCCCGCCAGCGTCGCCACACCCTGCACCTGCAGGGGGCCGCCGCTGTCCTTGATGACCCCCCGGATTCCGTCCTTGGCGTTTTCCAGCTGCATCTTGAAGCCGCCCAGCGCCATCGCCACCGGCTCCATGACCTCGGCGTGCTCCCACAGGATTTCGCCGCTGGCGGCATCGGGCCAGCGGGCACCGAAACTCACCCGTTTGAGGTGGGCCCGCAGGGCGCCACCGAGCTTCACCGGCATGTCCGATCCGAACAGCTTGGCCAGCCCGGAGGCCGGCAGCTCCGCATGAAGCTGTCGAACGTAGGCGCTGCCGATGACGCCGTCCCCGACACGGGCCGTCCCCTGGCCGAGCTCGCCGCCCCAGCGCAGCTGATACTCGAGCCGGCCCAGCAGCAATGCCTGGGGACGCAACTGCCAGTCCGCGGAGCCCAGATCCCGCCCGTTCACCACCACCCGCGCCGCCCGCCCCGACCACAGCGAGCCGGCCACACCACCCATGGCCACCTCGTGCATGTGGGGCGCAACCCAACCGTACAGGTAACGCGCCGGCACCAGGGCGGCCAGGAATATCCCATAGGCCAACACCCCCACCAGCACCAGAGGACCGACACGCCTCACTGGGACGCTCCCTGCAGCGTGATACGCACATTGACGCGACCGGGGGAGTCCTGGTTTTCCACGCTCACCACCTGGGTCCGCACGCCGTAGGTATTCTGCAGCTGGCCGAGCCACAGCACCGCATCGTCGAATGAGACATCGTCCATCCAGACCCGCACGCTGCCTGCCGCTTCCGGTTCGATGCGGCTGATGGCGCCGCCGAGACCGGACTTGCGGGCCGACTGGTCCACCAGCGCCAGCAGGGACTGGCCGTTGCTACCCTGGCCCTGGCGCTGGTCGGCGGCCCGCAACGCCTGTACCTCGCTGGCCTTGTGCTCCATCCACTGCAGGGTGGACCGTTGCTCTTCCACAGAGCTCCTCAGATGAACCAGATTGCCGTGCAACGGCTGCCATATCAGCAGGTAGGCCAGCAGCACCGTCGCCAAGGCCGCACCCACCACCAGGATACGGCGCTCCCGTTGATCGAGGCCCATGAACCAGGCGCGAAAACCGTTCATGCACCGCCCTCCGCAATGCGCAGACGGCCCTGCACACGTTTGTCGGAGCCGGTGGTGGCCGAGCGAATGTCCACTTTCAATTTCGCTTTCCTGCTCAGACTCTGTTTGAGCTGATCGAGGGTATGCAGATCCTTGGTGGACAGCTTCACGTCCAGCTGTCCGCTGCGATAGTTGAGGCCTTCGATACGCACGTCCGGGGTCTCGTGCAGCACGGCGCCGGTGCGTTCCAGCAGTTCCAGAAAGCCTTTGCCGCCGCCCTGCTGACTGCGCTGCAGCTCCTCCAGGCCCTGGGCCATCTGAGCGCGGGCGTCCACCACCCGATGGACCTTCGGAAAGGTGGTGCGGAACACCTGGCTGATGCGCTCCTGCAGCTGCTGCTGCTCCTGGGCCAGCTGGTACGATTCGACCCCCATGGCGGTCAGCCCCACCACGGCCACGACACCCAGCAGCGCGGCGGTGGCCCGCCACGGCCGCCACAACCGGCTCACCTGGGCCCGGCGGCTGTAGCTGCCCTGCAGCAGATTGAAGGGCCCCGCCTCGGCGGGGCCCGCCGCCAGCAGCGCCAGCCCGTCGCCGGACGATTCAGTGACGCATTCCACCTCGCCCAGGTCCACCCCGGCAAGACCGGCATCGCCGTGCAGCCGCAGACGGGCGGGCTTGGGCTCGGCTTCCTCCAGCGCCAGGGGCAGCATCTGGGGCAGTAGATCCGCCTCGGCCTCGAATCCCGCGTAACGGCCGGTGCGCACCAGCGCCCTCGGGCCATCCATCCACAGGCTCCACTCGTCCTCCCGCCAGGGCAGTGCGAGGGTCTCCGGGCACAGCAGATCGGCGCTGATTCCGACGCCACGAAGCTGGCTCTGCCAGCGATCCATCAGCGCACGGGCCACCACCGCCACCGCAAATTCCCCCGCCTCCTGCTGGGGACCGAGCGCGAAGTGCAGATCCTCCACATCGCCCACCACCTGTTCCTCCAGGGCGTAGGGCACGGCCCGCACGGCCCGCTGACGGTGCTGGGTCGGCAATGCCACCTGGGTCAGAAGCACGTCCTGGGCCGCCACCAGCACGACCACGCGGCGGCCCGCAGCCAGTGCGGCGGCCTCTTCCAGGGGGCCTTCGCCGGCGGCGCCGGCGGACCGGCCCGCCGCGTCGGACACCGTCCAGCGGGCGCCGCCGTCAGCGTCGCCGATGCGGATCAGTAGTTGCTCTGCCATGGGAAGGTCTCAATTGTTATGCGGGGATCGTACCCAAAACCTGCCGCGCAGGGAAACGCGGCCCGTCAGAAACCCCTGTATCACCACCATTGCGGTTCCCCCGGGAGGCCTCAGCGGGACCCGCGGGTACGCATCAGCACCCGGGTCCGGCCGTTGTCCGCGCGTTCCACCTTGCTGTACATCAGCACCCGTCCATTGCCCACCCGCGCGTCGCTGCTGATTAGAAAATAGTGGGTGGCCACGCTCAACCCCTTGGCATCCACCTTGCGCCCGGCCAGCGGATCCTGCTTGAGGAAATCCTGCACGGAGGCATAGCCGTCCTGGCCGCGCGCGGTCACCAGTGCCTTGGCATCCTGCTGGGTCAGGCCGTCGGCCAACGACTGCAGCACGGGGGCGGGCGCCGTATTGACGTTGATGGTGGTATGCCCGGGCAGGGCGCAGACATAGGGCTCCAGGGCGGCCACCGCCTTGGCATCGAACCCCTTCACCAGGCGCAGGGAGCTGACGCTCACCATGGGCTGATTGGCCGCCCGATAGGGCGTCGGCAGCAGCAGATAGGCCTCATCCTCGGCGCCGTCGGGGAAAGTGGGGTTGACGTTCGGGTCGATCCAGTCGATCACCGCCTGCACCAGCTGGGGCTGCAGGCCCACGATCGCCAGCAGGCGCTGGAACTGGGCCACATCCGGCGCGCTGGGCTTGCCGTTGACCACCAGGTTGTTGATATTGAAAAGTCCCTGCAGATCCGTGACGTGGCCCGCCACCTGGCCGCCGGTCACCGGCAGGGCCGGCAGCCGCCGCGCCCACACCTCCCCCAGATCGTCCACCCGGTTGTCGCGGGCATCCCGTGCCAGGATGACCCGCGCCCAGGTTTCAACGCCGAGGGCATACTCGTAGGCCTGATCGTTGTCCAGCACATTGGCGGTGCGGCGGGTGTCGAGCTGGGTGTGCACGGCCAGCCCCACCGCGGCCACCGTCGCCAGCGCCACCACCAGGATGGCCGTGATCAGCGCCACCCCGCCCTGGCGGGCCGAACCCACCGCCACCATCCCGGCGCGGGCGCGACAACCACTCATGAAGCCACCTGGAAGAGCCAGCGGAGGGTGCCTCCATGCTTCAGCTCCAGGGTGACTTCCACACCTTTGGGCAGCAGCGCACCGCCCACCCCTGCCGGGTTCACGACACCGGAGGCCCCCACCGTACCCGCCGGCGGCCAGGTGTCCTGCCACGTACCGTTCTGATCGAGAAAGCGCACCCGGAACGTCTGTACGCCATCCAGCATCACCTGCTTGTAGGGTTTGCTGTCCTGGGCCTGATCCAGCACCATCCAGCTCAGACGCACCAGCTGATTCTTCTCCAGTCCGTAGCCCACCCGCTGCAGGTTGCTGCGCAGTTCGCCGGAGGGGTTGGTCCAGCCCCCGCGGGTGAATTCCAGGGTGGGCTGCTGGCCGGTGCCGCCGATCAGGGCCGGGCGGGGATCGCCGTAGCTGTCCCGTATGGTGCGCGCCACGGTCTGCTGGATGTCCTGCGCCATGCGGCTGTACACCACCTGCAGATTAGCGAGTCGCGCGGCCTTGGTCTCCACCTGGGCACGGGTGTCCATGACCGTTTCCAGACCGCCGTAGGCCATCACCGCCAGCACCGCGAAAATGGTCAGCGCCACCAGCAGCTCCAGCAGCGTGAAGCCCGCGGCGTTGCGGCGGCGGTTCACAGGTTATGCCCCACGAAACCGGTCAAGGAGCCCAACGGCGTGCCGTCGTCGCTCGCGCCGTCCGGGCGCACGGTCACATCCAGGCGGCGCAGGTCCTTGTCCTGGGTCTGGCTGACCTTCACCTGCCAGTCCCAGGTCCGGCCGTCGAACTCGCGGGTGCCGTGCTTCTCCCCCACCGCCGGCCAATCCCCTTTGAGCTGCCACTCGGTCAGCACGTTGTGGGCGACCCACTGAGCGGTGGTCCGGTCCCGCAGATAGATTTCGTTGGAGGCATAGC
The DNA here is from genome assembly GCA_035266965.1 of Gammaproteobacteria bacterium. Lineage (GTDB taxonomy): Bacteria > Pseudomonadota > Gammaproteobacteria > DATFLG01 > DATFLG01 > DATFML01. The sequence continues at coordinate 3,198 of DATFML010000028.1, read as the reverse complement.
CGCCGGCGCTCTGGATGAGGGCGGCCAACGCGATGGCGAGCACCGCCAGCGCGATCAGCACTTCCAGCAGGGTGAAGCCGCGGCTGCGCCGGGGCGCCCTTGCAGGGGCCTGGCCACGGCAGCGGTTGCGTTTGGAGTGGTGGTCCGGCATGGCTGTCAGCCCGCCTTCGGCGGCTCCAGCTTCAGGTGACCGAGCATGTCGGCGGACAGGCGATAGCCGGTGTCCTCGCCGCCTGCCGACAGAGTGGCATCGAAGGGGGTCATTTCACCGCTCGACAGCAGCATCACCATGGGCCTGGCCCGCTTGTGTCCGAGGCGTTCACCGGGCTGGTTTTGAATATGCACCTCCAGCCTGAGGCCGTCCGGCAGCTTGCGCGCCCGCAGGGTCCGGTCGTCCTTGACGGGCTTCCAGTGGTTGGTGGACTCGTCCAGTTCCAGGAAGGTATAGCCGTCGCTGTCGAACTGCACGGCATAGTTCCGGGACTGCATCACCGCCTGCTGGCTGACCAGTTGCAACAGGCTCGCAAGCCGTTGGGCTTCCCGTTTGACCTCGGCACTGCGCCCGCCATCGCCCACCGAAAGCACCGCGAAGCTCGCCACGATGCCGATGATGACCAGCACCACCAGCAACTCCAGCAACGTAAAGCCGCGGCTTTTCGCGAGCACGGCGGAAACGGTGAAGCGGGACCGGCTACTTGAGCATCCAGTTGCCGATGTCGTCGTCACTGGGGTGGCCGTCGGGACCGAGGGTCCAGATATCGATGGTGCCGTGGACGCCCGGATTGAGGTATTGATAAGGATGTCCCCACGGATCGATGGGCAACCGGTCCAGATAGCCGCCTTCCTTCCAGTGCGGGGGAATGGGCGGCGTGGTGGGTTTCTTCACCAACGCCTCCAGACCCTGGTCGGTGGTGGGATAGGTGTAGTTGTCCAGCTTGTAGAGGCTCAGCGCGGCTTCCAGGGAGCGGATGTCCTGCTTGGCTTTGGCAACCCGCGCCTCTTCCGGACGACCCATGATCTTGGGGACGACGATGGCGGCGAGGATGCCGAGGATCACCACCACCACCATTATTTCGATCAGCGTAAAACCGGTCTGTTGCCGGCTGGTCAGTCGTTTCATGGTCAGCTCTTTACTCCATCCAGACGGGCAGCGCGCCCGACCTCGGACGCACCCGCTATGTTACCGTGAGCCGTATGTCGGTGATATGACCGGGATCAATGGGGATCGAGGGTCTCAATCGCCTATACGGGATTGTGGAGCGCACTCGTCTGTCGAGTCGCGCCTGTGAGCTGCACACTCCGGGCCTTGTGCCGACCCTTGCCAAGGCGCGCCGCTACACTTCGAACGCGGCCGCCATCTCATGCACGCGGCGACCGGCCGCCGTGTCGGACTTGCCCGCCGCCGCGACGGCCTCGGCAAACCCGGCGAGCAGCTCCGGCAAGGCCTTCACCACCAGGACCTTGCGCAGCCGGCCGACACCCTGTACGGCCCACATGGGCCGCCAGCCCCCGCTGGCGGTGCCGTCGCAGACTCTAAGGCCCCACACCGGAGCTTCGATGCTGCCCCGATGGGGCCCGACCGCAAGGCGGAACACGCTGCGGTCGGCGTCCACGCCGACACCCGGGCCAAAGTACTCCACCTGCAGCGCCGGTGCCAGTGCCGCAAAGTCCCGGTCCAGACTGGCCAGCGCGGCGTCCAGCGGCTCGCTCACCGCCACCCGCTCGGCCCGGGCCTGTGCGGCCAGATATGCGAGATAGGACTCCATACAGTCTCCGTCAACTGAGGCGTAAGCGGGCATGACAGGCCGCCGATACCGGCAGCCGGCCCATGCCGTCAGTACGCCGACATGCTTCAATCCACCATTATACGCCGGACGGGGCTGCCCGCCCCCCCCCTGACGATTTGGCCCGCGCGGGCACAACGATGCAGAATGGGCCCCAACAGCCCCACCGGAGCGTGCATCAAGGTGAATGCCACAATGGATTTAAGGGAGGATCTGGTTCGCCACTACCGGTGGCTGCGCCGCTACGGGCTGAACGACTCCCACAGCGGCAACGCCTCGATACGCGACGGCGAGCGGTTCTGGATAACGCCGACCGGCGCCTGCGCCGACACCCTGCAGCCCGACGACCTGATTGCCTGTCGCCTGGACCGCATCGCAGACGGCGCGTCCCTGGATGCTCCCCTGCATGCCGCGGTGTATCGCGCCAACGCCAACGCCACGGCGGTGCTGCACAGCCATGGCGCCCACAGCGTGGCCATGACCATGGACGGCGAGGATTTCGTGCCTGCCGACTTCGAAGGCCAGTACTACTTCGAACGGGTCCCCGTCCTCACCATCCCCTATCCACGGTATGTGCAGGAGTCGCCGGACGCTGTTGCGCAGGCGCTGGCCAGCCACCCCATCGCCGTGGTGCGCGGCCACGGCGTGTATGCCTGCGCCGCCACCCTGAATCTGGCCTACAAGTGGACCAACTCTCTGGAACTGTCCGCCCGCACCGCCTGGCTTGCGCGCCTGGCGGGCACGCTTCCCTGAGCCGGAACACAACGCATCAACGCAGGGGGCGGCACTGGACCAGACGGTACAACTGGCGTTCGGCGTCCACCAGGTGCTCCCCCCAATGCAGCCGATAGCCGCTCTGCCAGGTGCGTGCGGCCCGTTCGGGGGAACGCCATTCCAGCCATTCCAGGCCCTGTTTGAGATCGAAGTAGATGTCCGTGAGGTCGTCGGCGAGACTGCCGCTCATCTCCTCCGGTGCATACCAGTGATCGTACTCCAGCCAATAGCCGTCATTGCAGCCCAGCTCTTTTCGAAGCCGGGAGAAAAGTTCGAAGCGCCTGTCCAGATCGGCACGCTGGGGCGGCAGCGGCGTCATGTCGGGCGGCCTGAGGGCCGTGACCGCAGCGTGCAACCGCGGCAGCAGGTCCGCCACATGAACCAACCAGTCCGGCCTCGACCATCGTTCCGCTTCGATCATGCGGCAATAGTCGCGGGCCGCCACCACCATCGGCTCCAGTGCAGCAGGTAACGGTTCCATCGCGTTCACCCCGTGCGCCGGCTACAATGCCACAAGTCTAGCTCAGGCACCGGGACACTGCGGCGCCGTCCTTCACCGCAAAGCCGACGGACAGGGAGCACAGGGAAGAACAAACGCCCGGGCGAGGGAGATGGCGCCCGCCAGGGAGTCTCTGCACAG
>DATFML010000027.1:0-4942 GCA_035266965.1 Gammaproteobacteria bacterium | reverse complement strand
GGACCGGTTGACCGTGGTGGGAGCCTCTCTGTACGGTCCCGCCGACCAACCCAGCTACGGTACCGGGGTGCAGGCCGGCCCGCAGATCCTCGGCCACAGCTGGTCGGTGACCTCCGACAGTCTGTTTCTCGACCGCACCCTGCGTGTGCGCGGCCAGTACGTCCGCACCGCCGACCGTGACGGCGCCGGCACGGGGCTCGGGTTGGGCCAGGCATACGATATCGGCGTGGCGTACCTGACCCCACGGGGGCGGGGACTCGGACAGGGGTGGAATCTGGAGCTCCACCATGCCCGCATCGGCCCCCGGTTGTGGACACCCCGCAACCCCGGACTGGCCAAGAACGTGAGTCTGTGGCAGGCCAACGCCAGCCGCCGGCAAGGCAATCTCGCCCTGGGCATCACCTGCAGCCGGGAAATCGAAAACGTAAACCCTCTGGAGGGCCTGCCACGCACCCATCTGCGGCTGTGGCAGAGTCACCTGCGGTACCAACCGACCCACGGGCTCACGGGTCTTGGTTGGCTGGGCAAACCGGTGCTCGCAATGCACTTCCAACGCCAGCTCTGGCAGGCGGACCGCTCCGCAGCGGACAGTTTCGCGGGCACGGACACCGTATTGACCAGCGGCGATCTGAACCTGCGCTTTCGCACCCTGCCGCCGCTGGCCTGGCATCTGAACACCAGCTGGACCGCCACCGACGACCGTATCGCCGACGTGCGGACCCTGACGCATCGCTATGAGGTGGGGATGCACATTTCCCCGGGGGCAGGCATCCAACTGGTACCCAGCTATGCACTGCAGTCCAGCCAGAGCGACAACCCGACCGACGCCAGCCAGATGACCACCGGCATGGTGAGCGCTCAACTACCGCTGCTGGGGGGCAAGGCGGCACTACACCTCAACGCGGAAGTCGACCGCTTCGACCCCGGCGAGACCTACGATCAGAGTTGGCAGCGCACCATCAACGGCCGATTCGTGTGGCACGCGACCAAAGCCCATGGAAGGCGGCCGGCGGTCACCCTGGGCCTGAGCGGCAGCCACCAATGGACGTCAGCGAATGCCGGCATCGGCGACTGGCAAGTGCTCGCAAGCCTCAACGTCCGCTACAGCCCCCATACGGACTAACCCCCATCGCGACCGGCCCCGTCAGCCCGGTATCACACCGTCCATCAGGTCCCGCCCGGTGCCCGGGCCGGGGGACTGCTCGTAGCGCTCGAACGCGGCGTTCACTTCCCTGCGCAGTTCGTCGTCGTCCCAGGGTTTGGTAAGAAATTTGTAGATCTGGCCCCGGTTGACCGCTTCGGTCACCGTCTTGACGTCGGTGTAGCCGCTCAACACCATTCTCACGATGGCCGGGTACAGTTCCCGCACGCGGGCCAGGAACTCCGTGCCCGTCATGCCCGGCATGCGTTGGTCGGACAGCACCACGCCAACGTCGTTGGTCGCCAGTATCTCGAATGCTTCGACCGCGCAGGCAGCGCTGAGAATCCGATAGCCGTCCACCTGCAGGCTGCGGGTGACCGCCCGCCGGATGTTCTTCTCGTCGTCCACCACCAGCAGCGTGCGTTGCTCCGTTTGTACCCTGACCGGGGTTTCCACTTTTCGGCGCTGGCTCAGCAGCATCGCCATGTCATCGGCGCAGACCGGCCGGCTGAAATAGTAGCCCTGCATTGCGTCGCAGCCGTGCCTTTGCAGAAAGCCCAACTGCCCCTCCGTTTCCACACCTTCTGCCACCACCTTCATACGCAGGCTGTGGCTCATGGCGATAATGGCACGGGCGATGGCCGCATCGTCGGGATCGCTTGTGATTTCGGCAATGAACGACTTATCGATCTTCACGGTATCGATGGGAAACCGCTTCAGATAGCTCAAACTCGAATAGCCGGTTCCGAAATCGTCGAGGGAAACCGAGATGCCATAGCCCTTCAACTGCTGCAGGCACCGATTGGCGCGCTCGGGATCGTGCGCCAGCACGCTCTCTGTCAATTCCAGTTCCAGATGCTCGGCGGCCAATCCCGACAGCTCCAAGGCGGCTGCCACGTGGTTGGCCAGCCTCCCTGCGGTGAACTGGCGCCATGAGATGTTCACCGCCACCTTCACCGGCGGCAGACCCGCCCGTTGCCACAGGCGGCCCTGTCGGCAGGCCTCACCCAGCACCCAGGCACTGACATCCACGATCAGACCGGTCTCCTCCAACATCGGCATGAACGCATTCGGACCCAGCAGACCGCGCTCAGGGTGCTGCCAGCGCAACAACGCCTCGACGCCCACGACGTGACCGGTGTGCAAATCCACCTGGGGTTGGTAGTGCACGCGGAACTCGCCGCGTTCCAGCGCATGGCGCAGGTCCACCTCGGTGGTGAACCAGTGGACGGCGTGGGTGCTCATCTCCTCGGAATAGAACTGGTAGCCGTTCTTGCCCTGCTGTTTCGCGCGGTTGAGGGCGATGTCGGCGTAACGTAGCAGTGCATCCGTGTCCTCGCCGTCGTCCGGGCAGGAACACACACCCACGCTGGCCGTCAGATAGAATTCCCGACCGCCGACCACCAGTGGCTCTGCGACGCACTGGCGAATCTGTCGCACGGTGACCACGATGTCGTCGACGGACTCCAGATCCTGCAGCACCAGCGCGAATTCGTCGCCTTCCAGGCGAGCGACCACGTCCGCTTCGCGGACGTTGTCCGCCAGGCGTTGCGCCATCAGCTTCAGGGTCTGATCGCCGGCTTCGTATCCCAGGGTTTCATTGACCAGCTTGAACCGGTCCAGGCCCAGCATCACCAATGCCACGCGCCCACCAGTGCGGCGGGCATGGTGCAATACGTCGACCATCTGCTCGGCCAGTGCCGCACGGTTGCGCAAACCCGTGAGCGGATCGTGATAGGCCAGATATCCGAGGCGTTCCTTGGTGTATATCTGTTCGGTGATATCGCGGGCGGTGGAGATATAGTGGCTCACGCGCCCGTTGTCGTCGACGAGGGGCGTGATCACCTGCTCGTTGGTGAACAGGCTGCCGTCCTTGCGTCTGTTGGTCAGCACATCGCGAAAGGTCCGGCCCGATCGGACCGTCTGCCAAAGGTTGCTATACACTTCGGCATCGTGTTTGCCGGATCTCAGCACGCTCACCGGCAGCCCGGTCACCTCCCCACGGCTGTAACCGCTGATCGCCTCGAACGCAGGATTGACGTATTCGATCATGCCGTCGGGATCGGTAATCATGATGGCGTCGGCGGCCTGGCGCACCACCTGCGACAGCTTGTGCATTTCCTGTTCGGCCTCGCGCCGCTGGGTGATATCCGTCACCACCCCGAAGACCCCTTCCACCTGCCCCGCGTCATTGCGCACCAGAGCCATGCGATCCTGCACCCACCGCCGGCTTCCGTCACGGGTTTGCACGGGGTAGCTCAACTGCGCAAAGCGCCGGTCCACAGGCACCGACCGCACCAGCTCCACTCTGGCGCGCAGGCATTCCTCACCCAGCAACCGCAGGCGAATCGAAGGGTCACCCAGCCATTGCGCCGGGGTATAGCCGGTGAGACGCTCTATCGCCGGACTGACGAAGCAGGTGCGCAAATCCGGGGTTTCCGCCACGTACAGGGTATCCGGCATGGTCTCCACTACCCGACGAAAGCGCTCTTCGCTTTCCCGCAACGCCTGTCGGCCCGCCGCCTCCTGAGCGCGCACCCGTGCCTCGCGCAACTCCCGCCGGACCGCCTCCGGCAAACGCGCCAAGTGTCCCTTCAGAATGTAATCGTGGGCACCGGCACGCATCATGGCGGCCGCCGCTTCCTCCCCGACGGTGCCGGACACCAGGATGAAGGGGATATCCAGGCCTCGGCGCTGCAGCAGCGCCAGCGCCCGGGGGGCGTCGAAACGGGGCATGGCGTGATCGGCGATGATCAGGTCCGGCACCCGCTCCAGGGCCGCCAGATACGCGGCCTCGGTGTCCGCCCGTTGCCACTGGAGTTCGAACCCGGCCGCTTCGAGCTCCAGCATCGCAAGCTCGACGTCCATCGCGTTGTCCTCGACAAACAGTACCTGGAGCGGGTCGCCCATTGTCAGCGGCTTTCTCGGCGGGGTGTTCGGGCGGCAGGAGGCTGCAGGGACGCCGTCGGAGCGCGCAACGCGCCGTACCGAGGGTCATGTCGATGCGGGGCGGCGCCGTCGACGGTCGTCGTTACGGGTTGGGATCCGGCGGCGATGCGCCAGTCCGTGCGCACGCGACCATTGCGGGCCGCCGAATCATCTGCGCAGCGTAACCGGTAACCGGGGCATCCGTTCATGCCGTGCTCCTTGACGGCGCTCGGGCCGTCCGCCCTCCCTTCGGACCTGCCTGCCCCAGCCGGCGCACGCGCGGGTAGCGAGCCACCGCTCGCCCGGCGTTGTCGTCCACCGGCGACTTTACCCCGCAGGAGGCCATCCTGGACGTAGTTTCCACGTCATTCGACGGTTTTTCTACCACACATGCACTGGGGTGGTCGCTACCGTGTACCCCCAGCGGCATCGCGCCTAACCGGCCAGGTAAGCCCTGAACAGATGACGCAGCTCGGCGAGCTGGGACCCGATGGTCAACGGCATGGCCTTGGCGATCACATCCAGCAGGACGACCGCGTTGACCGGCGCATCCTGCTCGCAGGCCACACGCAGACGCTCGGCCAACGCCCGATTTATCGTCTGCACGTCATTGTAGATGGCAGTCAAGCCGCTCAGGCCGAGGTCCGCCTCGCGCCCCTCCCTGTGGACGAAGTATTGCGCCAGCAGGTACATGGAAGTGGCGCGGTAGATGGTTTCGTTCTCGTCGGCCAACGGCAAATGGAACCGCGCCATGGGCCGGAAGAAGGCGGCGTGGGGACACCCGCTGGTAGCCAACACCAGGCCGACCAGCGAACTCAGACCCCGTTGCAGGGTTGTGTTTGTGGTCACGGTGCGCTCCGGAGTGTGCACCGT
>DATFML010000026.1:0-4667 GCA_035266965.1 Gammaproteobacteria bacterium | reverse complement strand
CACATGAGAGCCACGGAACCCACGGAATCCACGGAAAGGTCTTCACTGAAAATTCAAAGGCGCCACGGAAAGCACGGACGGGAGGGATGATGAACGTAGGGTGCGATAGGCAAGCGCGTTGCATCAGACTGAGTCTTAAGCCCACACTCAGCCGTCATCCTTAATCACTGTTTTCCTTCCGTGGGTTCCGTGGCTCCAGGGACTTGGGAGTCGCGAGTCCGGCGCAATGCGCTGCGCTTATTGCACCCTTGGAGCCCACTCAGTTTTTTTCGCCGTGTTCCGTGGATTCCGTGGCTCTCAGGGGTGTTTTCGTACTTTCCCTCATTCAGCGGCGAGCTGCCGCCACCTGGTCGAACAGGGCGGTGGCCTTTTCGGACGGGGGCCGGCCGAGCAGGCTGACTGACACGATGGCGGTCAGGGAGAACACAAAGCCGGGAATGATTTCGTAGAGATCGAACAGCCCGCCGTGCAGCTGCTTCCAGACGATCACCGTCACCCCACCCACGAAGATGCCGGCCAGGGCGCCGTTGCGGGTCATGCGGCGCCAGAACAGGGCCAGCAGGACCGTGGGCCCGAACGCCGCGCCGAACCCGGCCCAGGCGTAGGCCACCAGGTCCAGCACCTTGCTGGCCGGGTTCATGGCCAGGAAGAAGGCGATGAAGGCGATGATCAGCACGGCGCTGCGGCCCACGAACACCAGTTCGCCGGCGCCGGCCCGGGGGCGGAACAGGGCCTTGTAGAAATCCTCCGCCAGGGCCGAAGAGGCCACCAGCAACTGGGAGTCGGCGGTGCTCATGATGGCGGCCAGGATGGCGGCCAGCAGCACGCCCGCCAGTACCGGATGGAAGATCAGGACCACCAGGCGCATGAAGACGGTTTCCGATGCGGCGCCGGCCAGGGGTGTGTGCAGAAAGCCGATGCCGGCTATACCCACCAGCACAGCGCCCAGCAGGGTGAGGGTGACCCATGAGACGGCGATGCGCCGCGCCTGCCCCAGCGTTTCGGGGCGTTCGATGGCCATGAAACGCACCAGGATATGGGGCTGACCGAAGTAGCCCAGTCCCCATCCGAGCAGCGACAGGATGCCGATCAGCCCCAGGGGCGCCCCGTCGCGGCCCGTGAACGGATCGAGCAGCTGCGGATCCATATGGCCCAGGCCGGCCATGGTCGCGCCCAGTCCGCCGTCGCGTCCGATGGCCACCACCGGCACCACCACCAGGGCGAACAGCATCAGCAGGCCCTGGACCAGGTCCGTCCAGCACACGGCCAGGAAACCGCCGATCAGGGTGTACATGACCACCACCGCCGCGCCGGCCAGCACGGCATCCAGGTAGGGCATGTGGAACACGGTGCTGAACAGCTTGCCGCCTGCCACCAGCCCGGAGCCGGTGTAGAAGGTGAAGAAGATGAGGATGAAGACGGCCGACACCACCCGCAGCAGGCGTGTGTCGTCCTGGAAGCGCTGCTCGAAGAAATCCGGCAGGGTGAGCGCGTTGCCGGCCTGCTGGGTGTAGTGGCGCAGGGGAAGCGCCACCAGTTTCCAGTTCAGGTACGTTCCCACCAGCAGGCCCAGCGCGATCCAGGCCGCCTCGAAGCCGGCCACATAGGCGAACCCCGGCAGGCCCAGCAGCAGCCAGCCGCTCATGTCCGAGGCTTCGGCACTCAGCGCCGTGACCCAGCGCCCCAGCCGGCGTCCGCCCAACAGATAGTCGGCCAGGTCGTCGGTGCGGCGGTAACCCATGACGCCAATGGCCAGCATGCCGATCAGGTAGACGGCAAAGGTCAGCAATATGGTGTGGGAACTGATGGCGCTCATGGGTCTGGGCTTTGTTGGTATTGTCCCGGCGGGCCGCCGCCGGCCCCTGTCGGCTCGCGGTCAGGTCGATGCCGGCGGGGGCGGGCTTCCGGTCCCCATGGGGCGCACGATTTCCCCGACATGGACCTCGAACTGCCGGCGTTGCAGATCTCTCCTGTAGTTTTCGAGCACCCGATGCATGACCGGAAACGCCAGCTGCTGCCAGGGAATCCGATCCAGTTCGAACAGCGCCACGTCCAGGCTTTCGATGCCCGCTCCGAACTCGGGAGCCACCAGGGGCGCGCGAAACAGCATGTACACCTGATTGATGTGGGGAATGCTGTAGACCCCATACAGGGAAGTGGCGCCCACCTCCGCCAGGGCTTCCTCCCGTGTCTCCCGTGCAGCCGCCTGCTGCACGGTTTCCCCGTTCTCCATGAAGCCGGCGGGCAGGGTCCACAACCCGTAGCGCGGCTCGATGGCGCGCCGGCACAGCAGTACCCGCCCTTCCCAGTGCGGCAGGCAGCCGGCGACGATTTTCGGGTTCTGGTAATGAACGGTGCCGCAGCGGGTGCACACGAAGCGCGGGAGAGTGTCCCCTTCAGGCACCTGCACGGTCACTTCAGCACCGCATTGATTGCAGAATTTCACAATGCCGCCTCGAGAATCCGGGGTCTGGAGCGTTACCGTCAGATACTACCGTCCGGGCTGTCCCTCAGCCACCACGCCGCGAATGGCGGCCGTGGAATCCCGTGGAATGATTCCAAAGGGATGCGCACTTGATGCGGATCAACGCAGCCCGCCGCTCCAGGCCCTAACCTTACAGTCAGTGAGGGGTTTGCGCGGGGCCGGGCGCAGCAGGAGGGTGCTCCCGGACCCGACACAATAACGAGGCCAGCGATAGGATGGAACACCGCCTGGACAGGCGTATCGCCATGCACACGCCGGTGTTGGTGTACCGGCGCGGCGAACGGGTGGCAGTCACCCGCATGCGGGATTTTTGCGCGGAAGGCGTCTTCCTGGAAACCAGGGTGTCCGGTTTCCGGCTCAACGACTACGTGGAACTTGCCATGCCTTTGCTGGGACTGGGGGCCCGTGTGCCGGCGCTGGTCGCCCACGTGGCCCGCGACGGCATGGGGCTCATGCTGGATCCCGACTCTGCGCAAGTACGCCGGTTTCTCAGATGCATTGCCACTTCGGCGCCCCAGGCGCAGCGGGTGGTGGCCTGAGCCTGCCCGGGAACTCTCCCCATCCCAAGCCTCAAAGGACCGCATCGTCTCTGGAGGCGCAGGCCGGCCCACCGGTACGCTGATGCCGCATCGGAGGCTGCGCTTCGCGCTGCGAAGTACGATGGGCACCGTTCCGATTGCCGTCCTTCGTGCCCGCACCTCCGGAGGTGGTTTGCCTGTGCGCCCGGGGATCAGGGCGATATGCCTGCGTCGCCGGCGATGCGCTCACCGGCCAGCAGCAGGCCGATCATGGATTTGGCGTCCTGGATGCGTCCCTCGTGGCACCACTGTCGGGCGGTGGCGAACGCCAGCCAGTGAATCTCGATGAGCTCGTGACGCTGGTGCTCGGTGGCCACTTTCTGCAGGTCGGTGGCCAGAAACAGCGCGATGCGCTCGTCGCAGAAACCGGGTGTTGAAAGCATGGTGGCCAATGGCTGCCATTGTGCGGCCAGCAGGCCCGCTTCCTCGCGAAGTTCCCGCTGGGCCGTCGTCTCCGGATCCTCGCCGTCGTCCACCTTGCCCGCCGGCAGCTCCCACAGCCAGCCGCCGGCCGCGTGCCGGTACTGGCGCAGCAGGCACACCCGCCGATCAGCATCCAGGGCAACCACCGCTGCGCCGCCGGGGTGGCGAACCACTTCCAGCTCCATGGTCTGACCGTCCGGCAGGCGCACCGACTCCAGGCCCAGGTTCACGACTTCGCCGCGGTAGATGGGTCTGCGGTTGTTGTCCAGAGCGGCTCTCCATGCATGACAGGCGGGCGCATCATCATAAGTCCGCCGCCGCAAGCGTGTAAAATGGCCGTCCGCCTTCTTCCTGCACAGCGACGAGTACCCATGTTCTACGAACAGGCCCCCCTGCATTTCGAGTGCACACAGTGCGGACGCTGTTGTATCGGCGGCCCCGATCATCACGTGTTTCTGCGTCCCGCGGAGGCCGAACGGATCCGTCTGTACCTGGGGCTGTCCCGCTCCTGGTTCCGCCGGCGCTACCTGCGCCGTCTGCCCGACGGCGATCTGGTGGCGGCTGCAGGTCCGCGGGGAAGCTGTGTGTTTCTGGGCGCCGACGGACGCTGCCGGGTATACGGTGCGCGGCCGGTCCAATGCCGGACCTATCCGTTCTGGCCCGAGGTGGTCCGCAGTCGCAGCAGCTGGGAGGCGGAAGGCCGGCGGTGCGAGGGCATCGGCCGCGGTGCGGCCGTGCCGTTGGAACGCATCCGTGCCCAGCTGCGCCGCCAACGGGCCGCCGAGTCGGGAATCGTCGGGTCCTGACCGGGAGCTTGTGATCTCCGGGCAATGGCCATGGCGTTGCCGTCGACCGGGGCCCACCACGGCCCCCCATGCCCTGAGAAGATCACACGGCCAGTGATCGCCATGGTGCTCTTCGGGCAGGACAGCCATGGGGACACTTTCGACCTGCGCGGCGGGCATTGATGACCCCACCACGGCGCAGACCCTGACGTTCTCCGCGCCGGCGACGGTGACCATCACCGCGGGTCGGACCACGGACCGGAATTTCTGAGGGTGACGTCAGCGGGCGGCGTGGGGATCGGGCATCGGGAACATCAGATCCTCGCGGACCTGGCAGTCGTAGAAGGCCATCAGCTGACCGGCGTCGGCGGGGGCCACCGGATCGTAGTAAAGACC
>DATFML010000025.1:0-3949 GCA_035266965.1 Gammaproteobacteria bacterium | reverse complement strand
TAAAGCGTGCCATTCCGGCGCACGATCCGTTTCCCGCGTGCATCGCAGGGTGCGCCGAAAAACTCCGTCCGTGCTTTCCGTGCTTTCCGTGCTTTCCGTGGCGCCTTTGATTTTCATTGAAAGATCTTTCCGTGGGTTCCGTGGATTCCGTGGCTCTTCAGGAGCGCTGCCCCAGAAAGGGTTGGCGGACCGGGCGGGGATCAGCCCTTGGGCGGCTCGGACTGGTAGACCTTGCGGCGGAAAAGGTCGTTGCGCCGGCTCACCAGCCGGTCCAGGAACAGCAGGCCGTCCAGATGGTCCATTTCGTGCTGGACGGCGCGGGCTTCGAATCCGGTCATGTCGTAAAACCGACGTTCTCCTTCAGGCGTCTGGGCCTCCAGGCGAATACGCTCGGCGCGGATCACGTTACCCGTGTAGTCGGGGACCGACAGGCAGCCTTCGCGCCCCACGGCATAGCCCTCCCACTCCACGATCTCGGGATTCACCAGCACCATGTGGCCGTGATTCTGGTTCTTGCGGCGCCGCGCCCCGGAGACGTCCACGATCACCACCCGCTGGAACCAGCCCACCTGGGGCGCGGCGATACCCACTGCGGCGGGACCGCTCAGACGGGTCTCTTCCAGGTCGGCAACCCGCCGACGCAATCCGTCGTCAAAGCGCTCCACGGGCGCCGACACCTGTTTCAGGCACGGATCGGGGTAGGTCAGTATGTCCAGAACCGCCACGGGCCTACCCGATCATGGTCTCGATGGGCTGCACCTCGACCTCGATATCCTCCCGGGACACCGCCGCCAACGCCGAGCGCACCGCATCGATGCCCTCCCGGGCCCGGCCTTCGATGTGCATGACGTAGACCGGCTGATCGGCGCTGCCGGCCACATCCGAGTCCAGATCCAGGATATCGAAGCCGGCTTCCGCCAGGGCACCGGTCACCTGCGCCACGATGCCTGCCCGATCTGCGCCGAACACCGTCACCCGCACGTCGGGGATGGCGTGCTGGTGGAGGCGACCTTCGATGGCGTCCACATGCATGTGCAGCCCCAGGCTGTCGGCCACCGGCTCCAACAAGCTGCCAAGGGCACGCGCACCGTCGCGGGACTGAACCATGAGCATCACAGCGAAATTGCCGCCCAGGCGCATCATGGACGCCTCCCCGAGGTTGCAGCCGCCGTCGTACAGGGCCGCTGTCACCTTGGCAACGATGCCCGGCCGGTCGGCGCCCACCAGGGTCAGCATGTACCAGTGATTCATGTCAGTCCCCTCTTGTCGCTCAGCATAGCCGACCTTCATGGCCCCCGCCGGCCGTACTTCTTAACTGGCGCCCGCGCCGGCCCGTCTCTCGACGCACTGCCGGACGCCCCGGCGAAGAGCCGCCCTCACGCCGCCGACTCCAGCCAGATCAGGCTGGCCATGCGGCCGGTGGCGCCGTCGCGGCGGTAGGAATAAAAGCGTTCCGGATCGCTGTATGTGCACAAGCCCCCGCCATACACCTCCACCACGCCCGCGGCCGCAAGGCGGCGACGGGCCAGGGCGTACAGATCCGCGTACCAGCGTCCGTCGGGCCCCGCCTGGAAGGCCTCTCCCGCGCCGGCGTCGGCGCCCACGAAGGCATCACGCACTTCCGCACCCACCTCGAAAGCGGCCGGGCCGATGGCCGGACCCAGCCACGCCAGCAGCTCCTGAGGGGCCACACCCATTGCCCGCAGGGTCGCCTCCAGCACCCCGGCAGCCAGACCGCGCCAGCCGGCATGGGCGGCCGCCACCCGGGTGCCCCGCCGGTCACAGAACAGCACCGGCAGACAATCGGCGGTGAGCACGGCGCACACCCGACCCGGCGTCCCGGTCCACGCGCCGTCGGCTTCCGTGGACGGCTTGCCGGCCGCCGCCGCCATGACGCGCACGCCGTGGACCTGGCGTAGCCAGCAGGGTTCGTCCGGCAGCGCCAGTCGTTCGCGGAGCCGCTGGCGGTTGGTCTGCACCGCCCGCGGATCGTCCCCGACATGCTCGGCAAGGTTCCAACTGGCATAGGGCGAGGCGCTGACACCGCCGCGCCGGGTGGTGCTCAGCGCCCGTACGGCCGGGCGGGCCGGCCAGTCGGGTAGGATCCAGTCGTCTTGCTGTAGTGCCATGGAAGCCTCTCCGAGAGCTGCCAACATCGGTCGGGGCAGAGACGGTCAGCGCAATGCCACCCGCCCCATGAGCAGCCGGCGGCACAGCAACCGGGTTGGGGTGGAGCCTGCGGGTACGCTGATCCGACCCGCATCAACAGGGCTTAGCGAGGCTCTGCAGAGGTCCATCAAGCGGATGATCGCAAGGCGCAAAACGGGCGAGGAAGCGCCGTTTACCGGGCGTAAATGAGCAGTCCGAGCACCTTTGCAACGTCGTGAACCCCGCTTCAGCGGCCTGTGCAGAGCTTGCTCAGGGGCCTGCCGCCTCCTCCTCCGCCGCCTGCGCGTCGGCGCGCAGCACCTCCAGCAAGCCTACCATGTCCGCCGGCAGGGGCGAGCACCACTCCATGGCCTCGCCGGTCAGCGGGTGGATCAGCCCCAGCCTGGCCGCGTGCAGAGCCTGGCGCCTGAAACCCCGAAGGGCCTGGGCCAGCGCTTCGGTGGCCCCGGCGGGGATCCGCAGACGGCCGCCGTAGAGGGGATCGCCCACCAGCGGGTACCGCACGGACGCCATGTGCACACGGATCTGGTGGGTACGCCCGGTCTCCAGGTGCACCCGCAGCCGGCTGTGGGCCCGGAAACGCTCGGCAACCCGATAATGGGTGACCGCCGGCTTGCCGCCGGCCACCACCGCCATGCGCTTGCGATCCACCGGGTGACGACCGATGGGTGCGTCGACTGTGCCGCCGGCGGTGAGCACGCCCCAGACCACCGCCTGGTATTCACGCTGGAACGCCCGCGCCTGCAGTTGCTCCACCAGGCGTTTGTGAGCGGTCAGGGTGCGCGCCACGACCAGCACGCCGCTGGTGTCCTTGTCCAGGCGGTGCACCAGCCCCGCCCGGGGTACGGCGACCAGCCCCGGGTCATGGTGCAGCAGCGCATTCTGGAGGGTACCGTCCCGATTGCCGGCTGCCGGATGAACCACCAGGCCCACCGGCTTGTCGATCACCAGCAGCGCGTCGTCCTCGTAGACGATGGTCAGCGGGATGGGCTGGGGCGCAGGGGCCACTTCCGCTTCCAGCTGGGCATCCACCTCCACCTGCTCGCCGCCGACTACCCGTTCCTTTACCTGCCCGGAGCGCCCGTCGACACGCACCTGACCCGCGCGGGTCCACTGCTGCAGGCGGCTGCGTGAATAATCCGGAAACAGTTCGGCAAGCGCCTGATCGAGGCGGCGCCCGGCAAGGGTGTCGGGAATCTCGGCGCTGAGTTGTATGCGTTTCATCATCGGCGTGGAGGTCCAATTGCGGTATACTGCGCCCGGTCCGGCCCATAGCGGGCCGTTTTTGCGTGTTCAACTGTTTGTGGGATATCGTAATCTGATGCGCTTGTCGAGTTGTTTTCTCATTCTCGCGTTACTGCTGAGCGGTTGCTCGCTGCTGCCCGGGAAAGTCGACAAAACCAAGGACTGGTCGGCCCACAAGCTGTACACCGAAGCCAAGTCCCAGCTCACCGATGGGGACTACCAGACCGCCATCAACTATTTCGAGAAGCTCGAAGCCCGGTATCCGTTCGGGCCCTACGCGCAGCAGTCCCAGCTGGAAATCGCCTACGCCTACTACAAGTACGACGAGCCCGAATCGGCCATCGCCGCCGCCCAGCGCTTCATCAAGACCAACCCCAGGCATCCCAACGTCGCCTACGCCTATTACCTGCAGGGGCTGATCAACTTCAATCGCGGCCGCTCTCTGGTCGACCGCTTCCTGCCCCGGGATCTCTCCGAGCGGGATCCGGAATACGCCCGCAAGGCCTTCTACGACTTCCAGAAAGTGGTCAAGAAC
>DATFML010000024.1:0-6090 GCA_035266965.1 Gammaproteobacteria bacterium | reverse complement strand
GACTTGATCACGTGCGCCTTGCCGGTGCTGGCGCCCGCCGACTCGATGACATCGGGGTAGATGGTGCCCTGGGCGAGGTAGCCGACATCGGTCAGCCTGGCCGCCTCCTCCTCGAAGATCTCGATGAACAGGTTGCCGATGATCTTGCGCTTGCGCTCGGGATCGGTCTCCCCTTCCAGGGCGGCCAGGAAGCGCGCTTCGGCGTCCACCCGCAGCACCTTCACGCCCATGTGGCGGGCGAAGGTGGCCATCACCTGGTCGCCCTCGTCCAGGCGCAGCAGGCCGTTGTCCACGAACACGCAGGTGAGCTGCTCGCCGATGGCCTTGTGCAGCAGGGCCGCCACCACCGAGGAGTCCACGCCCCCGGACAGACCCAGCACCACATGCTCGTCGCCCACCTGCTCGCGGATGCGCACCAGGTGGTCCTCGATGATGTTGCCGGGGGTCCACAGGGACTCGCAGCCGCAGATCTCGTGGACGAAGCGTTCCAGGATGCGACGGCCCTGTTTGGTGTGGGTGACTTCCGGATGGAACTGCAGGCCGTAGTAGCCGCGCTCGTCGTCGGCGATGCCCGCCAGGGGGGCGCTGTCGGTGCTGGCGATGGCCTTGAAGCCCTCGGGCAGCTCCGCCACCCGGTCGCCGTGGCTCATCCACACGTCCAGCAGGCCGTAACCCTCGGGGCTGGCGTGGTCCTCGATGTCCCGCAGCAGCCTCGAGTGGCCGCGGGCGCGCACCTGGGCGTAGCCGAACTCCTTGTGGGGCCAGGTCTCCACCTGCCCGCCCAGCTGGGCGGCCATGGTCTGCATGCCGTAGCAGATGCCCAGCACCGGTACCCCCAGCTCGAACACCAGCTCCGGGGCCCGCGGGCCCGCCTCGGCGGTCACCGACTCGGGGCCGCCGGAGAGGATCACGCCGCGGGGGTGGAACACCCGCAACGCCTGCTCGTTCATGTCGTAGGGATGGATTTCACAGTACACGCCGGCCTCGCGCACGCGGCGGGCGATGAGCTGGGTGTACTGGGAACCGAAGTCCAGGATCAGGATGCGATGGGCATGGATGTCGCCCCCTTCGGGGGCGTGGGATTGGTGGGCTGATGGTTTCATGCAGACGCTCGCTGGTACATCAAGGAAAACGGGAGCCGGGAGCCGCTCCCGTCAGTCGACGCGATAGTTGGGCGCTTCCTTGGTGATCGTGACGTCGTGCACATGACTCTCACGCACGCCGGCATTGGTGATACGCACGAACTCCGGCTTGGTGCGCATGTCGTCGATGCTCTGGGAGCCGGTATAGCCCATGCTGGCCCGCAGCCCGCCGATGAGCTGGTACAGGATGCTGACCACGGTGCCCTTGTAGGGGACCCGCCCTTCGATGCCCTCGGGCACCAGCTTGTCCAGGTCGGTGGCGCCTTCCTGGAAGTAGCGGTCCGAAGAGCCCTTCTGCATGGCCCCCAGGGAGCCCATGCCCCGGTAGGACTTGTAGGAGCGGCCCTGGTAGAGCTCCACCTCGCCGGGGGCCTCCTCGGTACCGGCGAACAGACCGCCGATCATCACCGAATGGGCGCCGGCGGCGATCGCCTTGGCCATGTCGCCGGAGTAGCGGATGCCGCCGTCGGCGATGAGCGGTATGCCGGTGCCCTGCAGCTCGGCCGCCACGTTGGCCACGGCGGTGATCTGGGGCACACCCACGCCGGCCACGATGCGGGTGGTGCAGATGGAGCCCGGGCCGATGCCCACCTTGACCGCATCCGCGCCGGCCTCGGCCAGCGCACGGGCGGCGGCGCCGGTGGCGATGTTGCCGCCGATCACCTGCACGTCCGGATAGTGATCCTTGACCCAGCGCACCCGGTCCAGCACGCCCTGGGAATGGCCGTGGGCGGTGTCCACCACGATCACGTCCACACCGGCGGCCACCAGGGCGGCCACCCGGTCCTCGGTGCCCTCGCCGGTGCCGACGGCAGCGCCCACCCGCAGACGGCCCTGCTCGTCCTTGCAGGCATTGGGATAGTCCTTGGACTTCTGGATGTCCTTGACGGTGACCAGGCCGCGCAACTGAAAGTCGTCGCCGACCACCAGCACCTTCTCGATGCGGTAGCGGTGCAGCAGGGCCAGGATTTCATCGCGCTCGGCGCCCTCCCGGACCGTCACCAGGCGCTCCTTGGGGGTCATGATGCTGGACACAGGGCTGTCGAAATGGGTCTCGAAGCGCAGGTCACGGCTGGTGACGATACCCACCAGCTTCTCGCCGTCCACCACCGGCACACCGGAGATGTTGTGGGCCCGTGTCAGGTCCATGACGTCGCGGATACTGGTGGTCGGCGGCACCGTGATGGGCTCTTTGATGACGCCGCTCTCGAACTTCTTGACCCGCTGTACCTGGCCGGCCTGGGCCTCGGGGTTCATGTTCTTGTGGATGATTCCGATGCCGCCTTCCTGGGCCAGGGTGATGGCCAGCCGGGCCTCGGTCACGGTATCCATGGCCGCGGAGATGATCGGCATGTGCAGGCGGATGTCGCGGGTCAGCTGGGTGTCTAGCCGCACGTCGCGGGGCAGCATGCGGGAGAGGGCCGGAAGCAGCAGAACGTCGTCGAAAGTGAGGGCTTCCTCAACGATACGCATAAGGAAATACCGTGCCAGCGTTGCCAAAAACGCATTATATGGCGTGGGCGCCAAAGGGTAAACCGCGCCTGTGCCGCGTCTTTGGCCGCCCGACGCCGGTTTCACGCCGCCCGACCATGGGCTAACATGCCCTGTCATGCAGCCATCGACGGTCTCCCTGCCCCAGCGCGACGTCTACACCGTCGGGCGCCTGAACCGCGAAGTACGGGCGGCCCTGGAAGGCGGCTTCCCGCTGTTGTGGGTGGAAGGGGAGCTGTCCAACGTCGCCCGGCCGGCCTCCGGTCACCTGTACCTCACTCTCAAGGACAGCCAGGCCCAGGTGCGCTGCGCCATGTTCCGCAACCGGGCCCAGTTTCTGGGGTTCACGCCGGGAAACGGCATGCAGGTGCTGGTGCGGGCGCGGGTCAGCCTGTACGAGGCCCGCGGCGACTTTCAGCTGATCGTCGAGCACATGGAAGAGGCCGGTGACGGGGCCCTGCTGCGGGCCTTCGAAGCCCTCAAGCAGCGCCTGTCCAGGGAAGGGCTGTTCGACGAGGCCCACAAGCGCGACATACCGACCCTGCCCCGGCGCATCGGGGTGGTCACCTCCCCCACCGGGGCCGCCATCCGGGACATTCTCAGCGTGCTGCGCCGACGCTTCCCCGCCCTGCCGGTCATGGTGTACCCGGTGCCCGTGCAGGGCACCGACGCGGCCCCACAGATCGCCGCCGCCATCCGGCGCGCCTGCGAACGGGCCGAGTGCGACGTACTCATCGTGTCCCGGGGCGGCGGCTCCCTGGAGGATCTGTGGGCCTTCAACGAGGAAGTGGTGGCCCGGGCCATCCACGACAGCACCATCCCCGTGGTCAGCGGCGTGGGCCACGAGATCGACTTCACCATCGCCGACTTCGCGGCTGACCGACGGGCCCCCACGCCATCGGCCGCCGCCGAACTGGTCAGCCCCGACCAGAACGAGTGGCTGATCCAGCTGCGCACCCTGGACACCCGCCTGCTGGGACATCTGCAACGACACCTGCGGGAACTGACACAGCGGGTGCAGTGGCTCGACAAGCGTCTGGAACAGCAGCATCCGGGCCAGCGCCTGCGCCAGCAGGGGCAGGGCCTGGACGAGTTGGAGCAGCGCCTGCGCCTGGCCTGGCGTGGCGAGTTGCGCCAGCGGCGCGCCGCCCTGGGGGAGCTGTCCGGCCGCCTGCACCGTCATGCCCCGGTGCACCGGGTGCAGCAACTGCAGGCCCATCGGGACCAGCTCAGCCGTCGGCTGGCGGCCGCCATGACCCTGAGCCTGGAACGGGGCGGACGCCGGCTGGGCTCGGTGACCCGTGCGCTGGATGCCGTCAGCCCGCTGGCCACCCTGGACAGGGGCTACGCCATCGTGTCGCGGACATCGGATCAGGCAGTGCTGCGCGACGCCCGCTTCGTCGAAGTCGGCGAGCGCGTGAAGGCCCGGCTGGCCCACGGCCACCTGATCTGCACAGTGGACGAAACCCACGAGGAAAATTGATGGCCACTGGAAACATCCATCGCAAGGGCCGGCAACGGCTGCTGACGTTCGCCTTCAGTGCGGCACTGTGGCTGGCGGCGGGCGCCGTTGCGGCACAGAAGCTGCCCCGCAACGAACCGGTACCCGGCGGCGTGGCGGTGCTGGCCCTGCCCGCCCAAGCCGCGCGCCCGCGGGTCAGCTACCAGGGCCGGCCGGTGATGGTGGTGCGACACCGGGCGCACTGGTACGCGGTGGTGGGCATTCCCCTGTCGGTCAAACCCGGCCGCGAGAGCCTGCGCCTGAATGGACGCCACAGCCTGCGCTTCGAGGTGGTGGCCAAGACCTACCCGAGTCAGCACATCACCATCAAGAACCGGCATATGGTGAATCCCACCGCCGCCGAGCTCAAACGCATCCGACGGGATCGGGTCCGCATCGACAAGGCAGTGCGCCATTGGACCGCCCGTGCAGACGTGCCGGTGCGTCTGGCCATGCCGGTGCACGGGCCACTCAGCAGCACCTTCGGCCTGCGCCGGTACTTCAACGGCGAACCCCGTGCGCCCCACAGCGGCTGGGACATCGCGGTGCCGGCCGGCACGCCGATCCATGCCCCGGCTCCGGGCACCGTGGTGTTGACCGGCGACTTCTTCTTCGACGGCAACATGGTGGTCATCGACCACGGCCAGGGCCTGGCGACCCTCTACGCCCACATCCATCGCATCAAGGTGCACAGGGGGGAATCGGTCAAAGCCGGCCAGATCATCGGCACCGTCGGCCGCACCGGCCGCGCCACCGGCCCTCACCTGCACTGGGGCGTGAGCCTCAACGACGCCCGCGTGGACCCGGCGCTGTTCGTCACCGATGCACCGGTGGCCGCACGGTGAGCGCTGAAAAGCAAATGCGCCACGGAAAACACGGAAAGCACGGACATAAGAACTTGTGAACAGCTCGCTGACGCGGAGAGCTCAACGGCCATGCGTACGCGATAACACTGGATGGATCACCACACTTCGATCCTTATTGTTTTTTCCGTGCTTTCAGTGTTTTCCGTGGCGCTTTTGCTTTCTTGGAGATAAACATGAAAACGCTCGATCAGTATTCCCTGGACGACCTGAAACGGGTCTATCGGCACCTGCACAATCAGCTGCAGGAGGATTTCGAGCTGATGGACTCGGACCTGCTGCAGGATATCCAGACCCTGCTGCAGACCCGCGCCCGGGAAGCGGGCGTGGACGTATCGGTACACGCCCAGTGGGCGGCGTGGCTCAACGACGGGGTGCAGTTGCGCAGTATCTAGGTTGTCCGGCAACAAAATGCGCCACGGAAAGCACGGAAAAATTAATGTTCGTGATGCTGGTGCGCGCCGGGGGGACAGCAGCTTAGACAAACGCCACAGCGCAGCCAGGGAATGTCCGCACCCGCGGTATCGAGCGATCTCGTCTTGCACATCCGGTTCGGCGCAATGCGCTGCGCTTATTGCGCCCTACGTTCTTGCCTTCGTCCCGTCCGTGCTTTCCGTGTCTTCCGTGGCGCCTTTGATTTGAATGCCCGGGCCCGTTAATCCGCTTCCCGGTCGATGGTGCAGCAGTGCACGCCGCCGGCGCGCGGGTCGAACGACTCCAGGATGGCGCCGGTGACCGCGTTCGGGCGGAAGGTGGTGCAGCCTTTCAGGCCCTGCAGATAGGCCTCCATGTAGACGGCCTTGAAACTCTCGAAGGGCAGGTCCCGGGGGATGTTGATGGTCTTGGAAATGGAGTTGTCCACGTAGGGCTGCAGGACAGCCTGCATGGCGAGGTGATCGGCAGGCTGGAGATCGGCAGCGTGCACGAACGTCCCGGGTAGCGCCGCGTCCGCCGCTCCTTTGCGTTCGCGCCATTGTGCAAAGGCGTAGTCGTTCAACACGAATTCCCGGTATTCGCCGTCCAGCCCGATCACCTTGCGCCGGTGCGAAAAGTCGAACACGGGCTCGATGCCGCTGGAGACGTTGTCGGCCAG
>DATFML010000023.1:0-3057 GCA_035266965.1 Gammaproteobacteria bacterium | reverse complement strand
AATATGGTGCCGCCCGGGGCCAGGAGTCGGCGCAGGTCGGCGAAGGTGCGGTGCTGGTCGGGTATATGTTCCAGCGAATGGGACAGCCGTATCAGGTCGTATTGCCCCTGTAGGGCGCTGACTTCCTTTCGCAATACACGTACCGCGCCCAACTTCCGGTCGCAATCGGCAAAGGGGTCGACGGCCGTCAGATTCTTGAAGCCGAGTAGTTCCATGTGGCGCAGCCAGACGGCGGACGACCCCGACCCGACGTCCAGTATGGCAGCGCCAAAGTCTTTCAGGCCAGCCCGGTGGACGACCTCGCCCGGAATCTTGTGGATTTCATGGGGCAGCGGAACGAAGGGCTTGATCAGCCGGCTAAGCCGATAACCGCGGCCGAACAGGGCCGTATACGCCCGGCGTGTTTCCAATACCCGTCGTAGCCAGCTACGACGTCGAATGTCGTCTTGCGCCGAATGGGAGTAGTAGTTGGAAGGGTAGTACCGCGACAGGTCCGGTGGAATCTCGGCGATCTGCAGGCACCCGCAGCCGTTGCACTGAAAATAGTCGAACGACTCTCGTGACCCGAACATCATCTCGCGGGCAACGTGGGGGGTGTGTGCTCGTTCCGATCCGCAGAGACGGCACGAAAATCCGGTTGTGCTAGTCTTATCGTCCATCTCGATTTTACTTGACGTGCGTCCATGAGGTGGTGAATGAGGCGGTAATCCCGTAGCGACGCTAAGAGGAAAGGCGTCTTGCGGTATCCCCCCTGATTTCCACGCCCTGCCGGGCAGTCACATCCCTGGCGAGTCTGATCCGCTACATGGGTGGCATGCGATGGTTCCTCGGTCAGGTCGTCTGCCGTCGGTCAAGGGTGGCCAAACAGATTAGGCGCCCCATGGCCAGGAGTTAGTACCATAATCAAATCAAAGGGACAATCAAAGGGGACAGGACAATCAAAGGGGACAGATCTATTTTTGCGGCTACCCGCTCGGTACGCACATCGGCCACGTAGTCCAAGCGTTAAGCGCATCACGTTGGATCCCATTGTGGGCGAGCAGTCCCAAGAGCAATCCGCTCCGCATGAGACGAGAAAATAAATCTGTCCCCATTTTGAAAGAGGCGGCAGAAGGCGCATACCTGGTGCCACCGCGTATGTTTGTGGGTGGCTGTTGAAAGGCGCACAAATGTCTACATAGTGTCTACACGGCCTCCTGCTTTTTGGCCGCGGTTCTTTAACTCATTAAAACTATGGTGGGCCCGCCAGGACTCGAACCTGGGACCAAGGGATTATGAGTCCCCTGCTCTAACCAACTGAGCTACAGGCCCGCACGGCTGGTTTTCCGTGCGGGGCAGTATAATGCCCGGGCCCGGCGGCGTCACTACCGCTGCCGGGCCCGGGCCTGGCCTTCCCTGCCGGTCATCCTTGGCTGCCCGGGGGACGTTGTCGTTCCCTTCGACCTTCCTGGTCATTCGATGCCCTCGTGGGCTTCGTAGATGGCCGCGCGTACATCGTCCGCCTTGTCGGCGAGGGCGGCCGGATCGTCCACCGTCACATTGAGGATGGTGCCTACCGCGTCGACCGTCTGGTCAGTGACCTCGAGGGTCTTGTCGGAGGCGCCGCCCAGAAAGATGGCGGCCAGGTCCGTGGTGCTCAGGGTGGTGGTGAAAGTGGTGCCGTCAGGCAGCACGACCTTGCCATCCTGCAGCAGGTCCTTGTAGAGGGCCAGGTTTTCCAGCGGCGAGTCGATCCGCACGATGGCCGTGCCGTCGGGCAGAGTCCCCGACTTGATGGCGGCGATGACGTCGTCCAGGCTTGCGAGCTGGTACAGGTCAGGACTGGTAGACAGCGTTACCAGGGCTTCGGCCAAGGACCGATCCAGTACCTTCGACGGCGAGCGGGCCACATTCAGGCGGCCGAGCTCCACGTCCGAAGGCACCCCTTCCTGGGCCCAGGCGGGCTTGCCGCCGTGTTCGGCGTCACCCTGTCCGCCGGAGAACCGGGGGCCCTTGGCGTCGCTGTCTTCGCCGGGCGCACCGGAGCCGCCGCCCTGCATCTTGTTGCTGTCATAGTTGCCTTGGTCGTGGCGGGATCCTTCCTCGTATCCCGAGCCGGAACCGCCTTCACCTTCGTCCTCTTCGCCGCGCAGCACGTTCTCTTCCAGCGTCTTGCTGCCGCCATGGCCGGCGGCACTGTCATGACCGGATCCGCCGCCGCCGTAATGGCCGCCGGCGCCGCCCTGGTGACCGCCTCCACCGTGGCCGCCTTCATGGCTTTCCGCCGCGTAGACCGGTGGGATGAAACTGATGCTGCTGATCTGCTGTATGGCCAGCGGGGTGCCGAGCAGCGCAAGCGCGATGCCCGAAACCACCACACGGGCCTTCATATTGAGTCGTCTGGTCTTCATGGTGCCATCTCCTTACACCAACTGCGTTCAGTCCTTCCGATCAACGATTAGGAGTGGCGTCCTGCCCCCGCTTCATTGCTCCCTGTGAGCATGGAGTCCGAAGTTGATAGGCTTCGGTTGCATTCCTACTTTCACAGTTCCTATGATCGGTTATGTGGCTTAACAAAGCATTGACATAAGTCAGCAGATCGGCCGAATTCGATAGCGTAAACCTTGTAGCTGTATGTCCTTGGCAGGGATTACCAATAATCCGGGCTATGGCGGCAGGCGGCAGGCCCTGGGGCGCCGTCTGCCACCGTCGAGTCAGAAGCGCAGGCCCAGGCCCACCCGGAACAGGCTTTCCGTATTCTTGTAGTCGAGCTGGTCGGCGTTGGCGCCGCCGCCCTGGGTGGTGGTGAAACCGTAGGAGGGGTAGCGGGTGAAGCTGTAGTCGGCCCGCACGAACAGACGCCGGCCCACCGGGATATCGGCCCCCACGCCCAGGCGGGTGCCGGTCTCGTGGTTGTCGTCATAGATGTAGGCGTCGGGGTTGGCGCCCTTGTCGTAGCGGGTGCTGAACTTGGTGTGGATGCGGCCGAAGCGGGTGTACAACAGGGTGCCGTTGTCCAGCACATAGCCCAGCCGCAGGGCGGCGCCGTAGCCGCCCTGCTTTTCCACCGAGAAGTTG
>DATFML010000022.1:0-3569 GCA_035266965.1 Gammaproteobacteria bacterium | reverse complement strand
TGTACAGCCGACCCGGCGAATAAAAACGGCGGCCGCTGCGTCCAAGTAGTGCCGGCATTGCTTTGCATCGGAGCAGGCGACCGCCTTTGCCGCTACAGGAGGCATCGGGTATCGTGTCAACCATGAGTGAGGACCGGCTGGTCGCTCTGTGCACCGTTCCTGATACGGAGACGGCGACGACCATCGCGGCGCGGCTGGTGCAGGACCGGCTCGCCGCCTGCGTGAACGTGCTCCCGGGCATCACCTCGGTGTATGCCTGGCAGGGTGAGGTGCACAAGGACAACGAGCAGTTGCTGGTCATCAAGACCCGCCAAAGCGTGTTCCAGGCCCTGCAGAAGACGGTCTGCGAGCTCCATCCCTATGAACTCCCAGAGGTGATCGCGCTGACCATTGCCGATGGACTGCCCGGTTATCTCTCCTGGATAGACGACAGCACAGGTAGTTAACAGATGAGAAAATGGTGGTTGTTGTGGGTCATGGCTCTCGCCTGCCTGCCGGCAGCGTACGGGCAGTCGGCCGACCAGTTGTTGCCGGCCGATCAGGCCTTTCAGTTCAGCGCCAAAGCGGCCGGGCCCGACAGCGTCCACGTGCAGTGGAAGATCGCCAACCAGTATCACCTGTACCGCAAGCGCATTCACATCAGCACGGACACGCCCGGCGTCAAGCTCGGCAAGATCGACCTGCCCGCCGGCATTCTGGAACATGATCCGGTACTGGGCGACAGCCGCGTCTATCGCCACCAGGTCGCGTTCAACGTGCCCATCAAGCGCAGCGCCAGCGCACCGGACACCGTGCACCTGATCGCCAAGTCCCAGGGCTGCTCGGACGCCGTCGGGGTGTGCTATCCGCCCCAGACCCAGACCGCCGACGTCAAGCTGCCCCCGCAGGCGCCGGCGGCATCGTCGGGCTCCTCCGGCGCCGCGGGCGGCTCCGGGTCGGCGAGCTCCTCCCAGGCCCTGTCCAAGCTCAGCCAACTGGGCAACAGCCTGGGCTTGAACGACCAGGGCGGCAACGAGTTCCTGCCGCCGGACCAGGCCTTCCAGTTCAGCGCGCAGGCCGCCGGCCCCGACACCCTGGAAGCCCACTGGAAGATCGCCGACGGCTATTACCTGTACCGCGGCAAGTTCCACTTCAAGCTCGAAGACGCCAACGGCGCGACCCTGAAGAAAGTCGAGCTGCCGCCGGGCAAAGCCAAACACGACGAGTTCGCCGGCGGCACGGTGCATGTCTTTCACCACGAGGTGACAGCCAGACTGCCCCTGGCGCGCACGGGCACCGGCGCCACCACGGTGAAACTGCTGGCCACCTACCAGGGCTGTGCCGAGGCCGGCATCTGCTACCCGCCGGTGCACAAGACCGTGGCCCTGAAGCTGCCCGCCGGCGGTGCCGGCGCCGGGGCAGGCGGCAGTGGCGGCGGAGCCGCGGCCACCGCCGGTGGCGGGACCGGCTCCACTGCAGCCGCCGGTACCGCCGCGACCACAGCGCCCACCACGGCGCCGCCGGTGTCCGAACAGGACCGCATCGCCCACAGCCTGGCCGAAGGCCACCTGGCGGTGACCATCGCCAGCTTCTTCGGCTTCGGACTGCTGCTGGCCTTCACCCCCTGCATCTTCCCGATGATCCCCATCCTGTCCAGCATCATCGTGGGCCAGGGCGAGACCATCACCACCGGACGGGCCTTCGGGCTGTCGGCAGCCTACGTGCTGGCCATGGCGGTCACCTACACCGCCGCCGGCATCATCGCGGCCCTGTTCGGCCAGAACCTGCAGGCCGCTTTCCAGGATCCCTGGATCCTGGGCACGTTCGCCGCCGTCTTCGTGCTGCTGTCCCTGTCCATGTTCGGCTTCTACGACCTGCAGATGCCGGCCTTCATCCAGAGCAGGCTCACCAACGTCAGCAACCGCCAGCGCAGCGGCACGCTGGTGGGCTCGGCGGTCATGGGCTTTCTGTCCGCGCTGATCGTAGGGCCCTGCGTGGCGGCGCCGCTGGCCGGCGCACTGATCTACATCGGCCAGACCGGCAACGCGGTGCTGGGCGGCGCGGCGCTGTTCGCCCTCAGCATGGGCATGGGCGCACCGCTGATGGTGATCGGCACGGGCGCGGGCAAGGTTTTGCCGCGGGCCGGCGACTGGATGAACACCGTCAAGGGCGTATTCGGCGTGCTGCTGCTGGCGGTGGCCATATGGATGCTGGAACGCATTCTGCCCGGGGCCATCACCATGGCCCTGTGGGCGGCGCTGCTGATGGTGTCCTCCATATATATGGGCGCGCTGGACTCCCTGAGCCCCGACGCCACCGGCTGGCGCCGGTTCTGGAAGGGCAGCGGCCTGGTGATGCTGCTGTACGGCGCCGTGCTGCTGGTGGGCGCCGCCACCGGCGGCAGCGATCCCCTGCAGCCCCTGGCGCGGGTATCGGCGAGCGGCGGCGGCGTCGCCAGCGCCGCCGAGCACCAGGGTCTGCAGTTCAAACGGGTCAAGAACCTGCAGCAGTTCCGCCAGCAGCTGCAGGCCGCCGCCAAGCAGGGCCGCCCGGTGATGCTGGACTTCTATGCCGACTGGTGCGTGAGCTGCAAGGAAATGGAGAAGTACACGTTCTCCAAACCGAACGTGCAGAAGGCCCTGGCCGGCACCACCCTGTTGCAGGCGGACGTCACCGCCGACAACGCCGCCGACAAAAACCTGCTGCATCACTTCGGCCTCATCGGCCCGCCGTCCATTCTGTTCTTCGGGCCCGACGGCAAGGAGCGGCGCGCCTATCGGGTAGTGGGGTACATGAATGCTTCCGATTTTCGGAAACATGTGATGGAAGCGCTGCAGGCGGAAGGCTGACTGTACTGTAGCTTGTTCGGTGCAATGCGCTTTGCTTATTGCACCCTCCGTCACTGCTGGGCGAGAGCCACGGAACCCACGGAACATCGAACAAGCAAAAGCGCCACGGAAGACACGGAAAGCACGGACGGGATTTTTCGGCGCAATGCGCTTCGCTCATTGCGCCCTTGTCCACTGCAGGTTGGGCGGCGGCTTGGGAAGCTCAACAGGGTCTGCCGGCGAGATCTTTCCTGCTGGATTGGAGAAGACCTGCCGGTCCTTGGTTTTTATTTAAAAGCGGGCTTTCGCGCCCGCGCGGCGAGGTACTTTCTCTTGCGCGGCCAAGAGTAGCAACTCTGACCCCAGTTTTCTCACCAAAAAGAAAGGACGCCCGGGTGTCGCACCCCGTTGGGGTGCCCTGCGCTGCTCGCCCGAAGCGGCGCGCGCCCAACTCGCCGGCTGCCCCGGCGCCCTGTCGGGCTTGGGTCATCTCGGGCTCAAACAGGGGGCGCGCTTTGATCCGCTTCGGGCTGCGATGCTCGGTGCGACACACGGGATTCCAAAACTCGCTTCGTCTCACGGCGTGCCATTCCCGCGTGCATCGCAGGGTGCGCCGAAAAACCCCGTCCGTGCTTTCCGTGTTTTCCGTGGCGCCTTGTTTTGTAATTTCCGTGGGTTCTGTGGATTCCGTGGCTCTTGATTGAATGCGGGCTCTCGCGCCCGCGCGGCGAGGTACTTTCTCTTGCGCGGCCAAGAGAAAGT
>DATFML010000021.1:0-7599 GCA_035266965.1 Gammaproteobacteria bacterium | reverse complement strand
CTTGCCCAGACCGCCGCCCGGACTGCTATGGTAGCCGCTGAACGATATTCCCTGGATGGGTGAAGGAGTGCGAACATGCCTTACGTGAAACCGGCCGATCGCGAGCGCCTCGACACCGGGGCTGCACCGACCTCCGCAGGTGAGCTGAACTACGTGATTTCGCGGCTGGTCGATCGGTATCTGGCGCAGAACGGTCCGGCCCGCTACGGCGACTTCAACGAAGTGATGGGTGTCCTCGAATGTGTGAAACTCGAGCTTTACCGGCGGGTCGTCGCGCCCTATGAGGACGGCAAGAAAGCCGAGCACGGGGACGTGTATACGATTTCCGTCTGACGGCAGGGGCGCCGGCTGCCCCTGCCGTGCGGGTCTTACCGCTGGTGGGCAACATCCCGGCCGATGGACCCGCCCAGGATGACACCCGCGATGGTGGCCACGTCCTTACCGCGGCCCTGGCCCATCTGGTGGCCGATCAAACCGCCGATGATGCCTCCCACCACAGTCGGTGTCGCCGACCGATAAGCGACGTGGGGCTGTCCATAGACCGGCGCTGGGCGGTACGCATTCTCGTAGTGCCGGATGACGACGCGCTCGCGGATCCGGGGCTGGTGGTGGCGGTGGCGTATCCGCGGGGCGCGGAAATCGTCGTGGCGGCGGTAGTGAGGGCGCCGGTCATGGTCCCACCGCGCCTGGCGATGCGGCCCGTGCCGCTTCTGTACATGGACATTCCCGTAGTAGTTGTTGACCACGTAGCGATCGGCGTGGGCCATGGGAGCGCTGACCAATGCAGCGCCGGTCAGGGAAAGGGCGATCAGCGTGGTTCTGATGGCGTTCATGATCCGTCTCCTCGTTCATCTGTCCCGCAGGGTTGTCCGGTCAGCCAGCGGGTCGCAGCATGCCCTGGCTGATGGGTACAGACTAACGGCGTGAAACTGAACGGGTCCTGAACGTAATCCGGGGCGGCGCCGGAAGGGTTCGGGGCGTGCGCCGAAACGCTTGTCAGCGCACCAGCAATGTCAGGCCCAGGGCGATGAGCAGAGCGAATGCGAGGCGCCGCATGGTCAGGGGTTCAATCCGGTGGGAGACCCTGAGGGCGAGATGGGCGGAAAGCGCGATGGCCGGCAGCGCCAGGGCGCCGAGCAACACCATCTGCCCGGTCATGCCGCCCTGCAGTGTGAGCCAGATGATGCGCCAGCCGGTGGCCATGACGAACACCACCAGCAGGGTGGCGCGGATGGTGGCCACCGGGAGGGGCTGGCGGTAGAGATAGAGCACGAAGGGTACCGGCGCACTGAACAGCCCCGCGAAAACCCCTCCCGCAAAGCCGGCGAATACGCCCCACCAGGGCGGGCTCTGCTTGGCAAAAGGATGGGGACGCGCCATCAGCGCCAGGCCGGCGACCACCACGAAGGCGCCCAGGCCGTGGCGCAGCAGGACCGGTGCGCTGCCTTCGATATGATGCAGCAGGTACAGACCCAGAACGACGCCCGGCACCATGCCGCCGGCCAACTGGGCAGTGACGGGGCGATGGATGTGGGGGTGGTGGGTCCGCAGCACCCACAGCCCGTTGGCCAGGCCGAACAGGCTGATAACGGCCGCGGTGAACGACACCGGCGTCAAGGCCAGAGCGGTCACGCCGCCCATGACGATCAGTCCCAACGCGAAGCCCGTGAGTGCCTGCACGAAGCTGGCCACGGTGACGATCACGAGGTAGGCGGCGACGACGGACGCGGTGAGCGACAAGGGCGCTATGTCTCCGGTAGGTGGGGATGGCTGCAATGCACGGACCGCACCGATGGCCTGCAGGCGCCCGCTCGGATCTCTGGCGTATCGAACGCCTGCAGGGGGGGCTGAGCTTACCATCGGCGGAGCCATTCGCCTAAAGCGCCGGTTGCCCGCAATCCGGATTTCCCAGCTCGGCGTGCCGCTCGCGGCGGCCGGGAGTAAGCTATGTCCATGAAGCCGCCGGGGGGCGGCACTTCGGGGGGGATGACCATGAACGGGAATGGGCTGCAGTGGCCGCGCAAGCGGCGCGAGTTTCACAACCACCATTTCGATTCCACCATCTGGAACGATTTCAGGTTCCGGGATGACGACATCGTGATCGCCACCTACGCCAAGTCCGGCACCACCTGGCTTCAGCAGATCGTGGCTCAGCTGCTGTTCAACGGTGAGGAGGGTCTGGAGGTGGCGGAGATGTCGCCCTGGCTGGACCTGCGGGTGCCGCCCAAGGAGGTGAAGCTGCCGCAGGTGGAGGCGCAGACCCACCGCCGGTTCGTCAAGACCCATCTGCCGGTGGATGCGCTGGTGTTTTCCCCGGCGGCCAAGTACGTCTACATCGGCCGCGACGGTCGGGATGTGGTGTGGAGCCTGTACAACCACCATGCTTCGGCCAACGAGGCCTGGTACCAGGCCCTGAACGAGACGCCCGGGCGGGTGGGCCCGCCCATCGAAAGACCGCCCGCCTACGTTCGTCAGTACTTCAACGACTGGCTGGAAAGAGACGGGCATCCGTTCTGGCCGTTCTGGGAGAACGTGCACTCGTGGTGGGAGATCCGCGAACTGCCCAACGTGCACCTGCTGCACTTTGCGGCGTTGAAGGCGGATATGCCCGGTGAAATGCGCCGCCTGGCCGCTTTTCTGGACATTCCCATCGATGAAGCCCGTTGGGATGCCATCGTGGAGCACTGCAGCTTCGACTACATGAAGCGCAATGCCACGCACTCGGTTCCCCTCGGTGGGGCCTTCTGGGATGGCGGCGCGGAAACCTTCATCCACAAGGGCACCAACGGGCGCTGGCGCGATACCCTGAGCGCCGGGGAAATCGAACGTTACGAAGCGCGGGCGCAGGCGGAGCTCGGCGAGGCCTGCGCCCGCTGGCTGGCCGGCGCAGGACCGGTCGCCTGAGGAAGGGGCGCCGCCCAGACCCGGGTGGCCGCAGCAGACCGCCAGCGGCCCCTGATGGGCAATGCTCGCCGCAGGCTCTGTCCTGTGTCAGCGTCTTTGCTGACTTCGTTTCGGCGGCCGGCGGCGCCGTGCTGACACCCTGTTCCGGCTACGCGGTACAATGGCACCCGGCCACTCTGTCGGGATGTCGAAGCGCGCGGCTCCCGCCCAACGGATTTCCTGTCCCATGAAGATCGCGGTTTTCTCCGATGTGCACGGCAACGTCCCCGCCCTGGAGGCGGTGCTGGATGACATCCGGGCCTGGGAGCCCGACCGGGTGATCGTTAACGGCGACCTGGTGAGCCGGGGCCCCTACAGCCTGCGATGCCTGCGGCTGATCCAGACCCGCATGCCCGCCTGCCGGCTGTTGAAGGGCAACCACGAGACTTACGTGCTGTCCTGCGCCGACCATCCCCGCGACCCTGCCGACCCGACCTTCGACCTGGACCGGTTCGCCCAGTGGACGGCCCAACAGCTGGGCGGGGCGGTGGAAGAGATCCGTGGCTGGGACGACGCCGTCGATCTGACAGACCCCGGCGGGGGTTCAGCCCATGTCACCCACGGGTCCCGGCAGGGCAACCGGGAAGGCATTTATCCCCACATCGACGACGAGTTGCTGGCCGCCCGCATCGGCGAGCCCCGGGACCTGTTCGTGGGCTCCCATACCCACATGCCCCTGGTGCGTCTTTTCAACGGTACGCTGGTGGCCAACACCGGCTCGGTGGGACAACCCCTGGACGGCGACCCCCGGTCGGCCTACGGCCGCTTCGACTTCCGCGACGGACGCTGGCATGCGGAGATCGCACGGGTGGCCTACGACAAGGCGCAGGCCGAGCGCGACTTCGAGGAAAGCGGCTTTCTCGAGCAGGGCGGCCCGATTGCCCGCCTGATCTATCTGGAGCTGCGCGAATCACGCATGCTGGTGGGGACCTGGATGCGCCGCTACCTGCAGCCGGTGAAGGCCGGGGAGATCACCGTGGCGGCGGCGGTGGATGCCTACCTGCAGTCCCTGTAGCGCCGGCGCCGGGAGCGGATCGTGAAGAGATACCTGCTGTACGCCATCATCGCGGCGGGCCTCTACGCCTGGTACGGGCACAACCGCGTGGTGCCCCAGGCCGGCAGCTACGGGCGTC
Source organism: Gammaproteobacteria bacterium (assembly GCA_035266965.1). Taxonomy (GTDB): domain Bacteria; phylum Pseudomonadota; class Gammaproteobacteria; order DATFLG01; family DATFLG01; genus DATFML01. The sequence continues at coordinate 3,523 of DATFML010000021.1, read as the reverse complement.
ATCCCGACACGGTGATCATGTATTCCCTGACCACCTGCGGTCACTGCAAGGCGAAGGCGCAGCAGCTGCACGCCGAAGGCGTCGCCTTCACCGAGTACTACATCGACCGGGACAAGGTGCGGCGCGGGGAGCTCAACACCAAGTTGTCCAAGGCCGGATTTCCGCCGCGCCGCTACGGGACGCCGATCCTGGACGTGCACGGCTACATGCTGCCCAACAACCCTTCCATGGACGTCATCCGGCAGTACCTCGAGCGCTAGGGAAACCTGGTGGCCATTGCGGGGGGCGGCGGCTGTGACGCGCAGCCGCGTTTCAGTCGTGCTCCTCGAGCAGCGTCTCCAGGCAGGCGCGCCGGGCGGCGTCCAGCTCCCCCTTCAGTCGGTCCAGGGTTTCCCGTCCCAGTTGGGCTGCTACGCCGTCCAGGCACCCGACGACGCGGGCGTGATAGCGGCGCACGGCGCTCTGCGCGAGTTCCGGCTCGATGGTCCGGTTCCGGCGGGGCGCCGGCTGTTCGACGACCGTCACCGCTGCGGAACGCGCCATGAATTTCTGCCAGCCGGTCCGGGCATCGCTGGCGATCAGGGGGCTGGTCTTTATGTAGTTGACGCCATCCAACTGGAACCGTTGGCCGACGGACAACTGGTGGAACCTCATGGCAGGCTTTCTCCGGCGCTGTTTGCATCGTGGCACCGTGGCGGTGCTTTTTTCCATTATAAGCCAGCCGGCGGCCCGGGCAATCACGCCGCGGCGGCGCCGGGTTGCCCAGCAGGGGGCGGCCGGCGTTGCCCAGGTCGCCGGAAAACACCACCCGCCGGCGTCGATCCCCTTCCTCCAGCTCCAGCAGGATGCTGGCCGAGCCGAGAATATGGCCGGCGTCCAGGAAGGTGGCGCGTACCCCGGGACAGACGTCCAGGGGCTTTGCATAGCTGGCGGTGCGGCCGAAACAGTCCAGGCAGTTCAGCGCGTCCAGCACGCCGTACAGCGGCGTGGTCGCGGCGTGCTCGCGGTGATCATGGTGGTTGTGGCGGGCTGCCTTGCGGGCCCGGTAACGGGCCTCCTCCTCCTGCAGATGGACCGAGTCCAGCATCACCAGCCGGGCCAGCTCACGGGAAGCGCCGGTGGTGACGATCTCACCCCGGAACCCGCGCTTGGCCAGCAGCGGCAGCCGCCCGCAGTGGTCCAGATGGGCATGGGTGAGCAGCACATAGTCGATGGACTCGGGCTCGAAGCCGAACGCCTCGGCGTTTTCCTCGGCCAGCTCCCGTCCGCCCTGGTAAAGGCCACAGTCGATGAGGATGCGCTTTCCGCCGCATTCGACCATGTGGCACGAGCCGGTGACACCGCGATCGGCGCCGTGGAAAGACAATTTCAATGTGCGCTCCTTGTGTGTTGTTGTGTGCGCGGCGACCCGGCCGCGGCAATGACGGGCGCCGGCGAGTCAGCGGGCGTCAGAACAGCGGCTCGCCGTTGACTCTGTGCCAATGCTGGATGCCGTCCCAGATCTCCCGGGCCGACTCGGCGAACCAGAACAGGTCCCGGTCCTCGGCGTCGATAACGCCTTCCTCCACCATGAAGTCCATGTTGACGGCCCGGCGCCAGTAGCTTTCGCCCACCAGCACCACCGGCACCGGCCGGATCTTGCGGGTCTGGATCAGGGTCAGGGTCTCGAACAGCTCGTCGAAGGTGCCGAAGCCCCCCGGAAAGGCCACCAGCGCTCTTGCGCGCAGCAGAAAATGCAGCTTGCGCAAAGCGAAGTAGTGGAACCGGAAGCACAGGTCGGGGGTGATATAGGGGTTGGGGTACTGCTCGTGGGGCAGGTTGATGTTGAGCCCTACCGACTTGGCGCCTACGTCGAAGGCGCCGCGGTTGGCCGCTTCCATCATTCCCGGGCCGCCGCCGGTCATGACCACGGTCCGCGAGTCTTCGGGGCCGCCGCCGGCATTGCCCACCAGGTGCCCGAATTCGCGGGCCACGTCGTAGTAGCCGCTCTTGGCGTGCAGCCGTTCGGCCACCGCCAGCCGGCGCCGCAGCTCCGGGTCCCGGGGCGCGGCGGCGGCCGCCTCCCGGGCTGCCTCGAGGCGGTTCAGGGCCGCTCCCGGTTCGGGAATCCGGGTGCTCCCGAAGACCACGATGGTGTGGGCCACGCCGTGCTCGCGAAGCAGCAGTTCGGGCTTGCGGTAGTCGATCTGCAGGCGTACACCGCGGGTCTGGTCCAGTGCCAGGAAGTCCACGTCCTGATCGGCCTGCCGGTAGCTGGGACTGGATGCGATGGCCTTGACGCGCCCCGGTGCGTCCGGGTCTTCCTCGGCCGGCTTCGGTTGGTGCCAGGGCAGCGGTTCCTTGCGCTGTTGGGGGTGTGCGGGATGGGGGATGTTGGATTTTCTTGCCATGCTGCCGGTGTTGTTTTTCATGCCATGCATGAAAGCACAGGGCCGAGGACCAGGGCAATCGGCGCGTGCGCGTGTGTCGTGCCGGTGCGGCCCGTGGAGCCCGCACCGGCACCGACTCACCGAATACTGACAATGGCGCCGAATCCGGTTCCCTGGAAAGGGCCGACGGGCTGAACAGCGGCGGTTCTCCGTCGTCGATGCGGTCCGAGCTCTCATCTCTGTCGGGATCGGAGCCGGCGACCGCCGCCACCAGGGTAGCGTACGACGCCCCCTGCTCGGCTGTCTGCTCGCGCGGGCCGGCGGTTGCAGGGCGGGCGGGGTTTCGCGCTAAGATGGTTTTTTCTTCGGCAACGAACGTATCTGTGGTGCTTACGGTGGACGACGAGCTGAAACGATATGATGGCAAGGCCCTCCATCGCGGCCCCGATCACGCCGCGCCCTATCCGGTCAGCCGCCTGGCCCCGGCCATCGAGCTGGTGGACCTCGCCCGGGAAATCGCCCAGGCTGACACCATGGTCAACAGCCGGGTCAGCGCCAAGCTGAAAGTGATCGCCGACCAGGTGAGGTCGCTGCAGGCCCAGGCCCGCGAAGCGCTCGAACAGGCCAGTCGCGACCAGGCGCTGCACCATGCACAGTGCAACTTTCAGCGCCGGCCGGGCCACATCTATCATCTGTATTGCCGTACGGACGGCTCGCGCTATTTTTCCATGCTGGCCCCCGCGGACTGGAGAGGGGGCGCACCCCACTCGTTCGAAGGGTCCTACCGGCTGGAAGCGGACATGTCCTGGACACCGCTGGACGGGGAGGGCCCCGCCGCCGACGACGACAGCCGGGAGCTGGTGGCGCGACTGCTGGCGCACAAGGGACTGACGTGACGCCGGCCGCGGGCGACCCGTTGCTGTATCTCGCCTACGGCTCCAATCTGCATCCGCTGCGCCTGGGTGAACGGGTACCTTCGGCTCGTCTGCTGGGTGCCGTGGCGCTGGCCGGTTGGTCGCTGCGTTTCCACAAGCGTTCCGATGTGGACGGTTCCGCCAAATGCGATCTGATGCGCACCGGCGCGGAATCGGACCTGGCCTATGGCGCGCTGTACCGGATGGCGGCCGGGGACAAACCGGCGCTGGACGCGGCGG
>DATFML010000020.1:0-2209 GCA_035266965.1 Gammaproteobacteria bacterium | reverse complement strand
AGCCACGACAGCCACGACAGCCACGACAGCCACGACAGCCACGACCAACGCGACACCCACGATAGCCGAGGTACGCAAGACAGCCACGTCCATCAAGACCATCGGAACGACGACGCGCGTCCGCGGGGGAACGGCGAGGACAGCGGTGACTCGTCATCCATCGTGCCGGGCGCCTGAACGGTATGGATCGTGAGCGGGGCGTTTCCGTCCCTGCTGGTAGCCGGCACCGGCGGGCTCCCAGTGGCCGCAACGCGAAAACCGCAGTCTGTGCTCCCGACGGGCGCTGCCCTCGGCAAACTCTTTACAGGCCGCTGAGGCGGAAACTACCGCGTTGCAAAAAACGCTCGGAGTGCCTGCTTGCCGCGTGCGAACTGCGCCTCTTCGCTCCTTTTCGTCTAGTGCCTCCCCGCTTGATCGACCTGTGCGGAGCTTCCCAGGAAGCTCTGTGACTGTCCCGACAGCAGCGACCGGCGCAACGAAAGTGAAGTCTGTTTACGGCGCCGCATGTGTAGCGTGCCTTCCGGAATCAGCACGTCGACCAGGCCATAATCCCGCGCATTGTTTACCGTTCCTCTTGCGGGTAAGCCGGCAAGCCTGGTCTATACTCATTCCCCAGCACGACTCGCACATCGGCCAGCCATCAGAGGCGTCTGTTCCGTGAGCCAAGGAAAGGCGAAAGGCAATGTGGATCTGCGTCTCTGGAACGCAGCCAGGCACTCGCCCTACCGGCCCCGGTCGGTGCGCAGGATGCTGTGCGTCTTCCCCCGCTACGCTCCATCGTTCGGCACCTTTCAGTACGCCTACCCGTTGATGCCCGGCGTGCAGGCGTTCATGCCGCCCCAGGGGCTGCTGGTGATGGCGGCCTACCTGCCTGCCGAATGGGAAGTGCGGTTCGTGGACGAGAATATACGGGAAGCCACGGATCGTGATTACCAGTGGGCCGACGCAGTGCTGATCAGCGGCATGCATGTGCAGCGCGCCGACATCAACGCCATCAACCGGGCGGCGCATCGCCACGATACTGTGACGGTGCTGGGTGGCCCGTCGGTGTCCGGATGTCCGGAATACTATCCGGACGTGGACATTCTGCACATCGGTGAGTTGGGCGACGCGACCGATGCCTTGATCGAATGTCTGGACAAGGACCCTGGCCGCCCGCGGAGCCAGCGGCGCTTTGAAACATCCGAGCGGCTGGCCCTGGATCGGTTCCCGATCCCTGCCTATGACCTCATCGACCTGCGCCGCTATTTTCTTGCCAGCGTGCAGTTCTCCAGCGGTTGTCCCTATCTCTGTGAGTTCTGCGACATCCCCGAATTGTACGGCCGGCGCCCGCGACTCAAGCCGGCGGAGCAGATCGTCGCCGAGCTCGACGCGGTGGTGGCGGGCGGCGCCAACGGCGCCGTCTACTTCGTGGACGACAACTTCATCGGCAACCGCAAGGCCGCGCGGGAGCTGCTACCGCATCTGGTGGACTGGCAGCGCAGCCGCGGTTATCCGGTGGAGTTCGCCTGCGAAGCGACGCTGAACATTTCCCAGCAGCACGAGCTGCTGGGCATGATGCGCCAGGCGAACTTTCGCACCGTGTTCTGCGGCATCGAGACACCGGAACCCGAAGCCCTGCAGGCCATGCACAAGGAGCACAACCTGCGCACGCCCATCACGGAGGCCGTGCGTACGCTGAACGGGTACGGCATGGAAGTGGTGGCCGGCATCATTCTGGGGCTGGACACCGACACTGCCCAGACGCCGGAGCGGGTGTTGGCCTTCATCGAGGAATCGAAGATTCCCATGCTGACCATCAATCTGCTGTATGCGCTGCCCCGCACCCCTCTATACCGGCGGCTGGAAGCGGCCGGCCGTTTGACGGACGCCTCCAGTCGCGCATCGAACGTAATCTTCGAGCTGCCTTACGAACAGGTTATGTCCATGTGGACACGCTGCGTCAGCGGTGCGTATACACCCGAGAAGCTGCTGGAACGGTTTGCCCACCAGACCGAGGCCACCTTCCCCAACTGGCTGGACGCCCCCAGGCGCGTCACCCGCGCCCAGGCGGTGTTCGGTATGCGCGTATTCGCACGGGTGCTCTGGCAGGTGGGCGCACTGGGGGACTACCGCCGTGCCTTCTGGGAGTTGGCGCGGCCCCTGCTGCGCCGGGGGCGCATCGAGGAGCTGATCCATATCGGTCTGGTCAGCCATCATTTGATCCGCT
>DATFML010000019.1:0-4045 GCA_035266965.1 Gammaproteobacteria bacterium | reverse complement strand
GGGGCGAATGACGTGCAGGAATCCGGTGGTGCCGCCGGGGCGGTCGCCCCGGGCGCCGGACCCCGCATGCGCGAAGCCCATGTCCGCACCCGCTCCGGCACGGTGGTTCCGGTGCTGCAATCCTGTGCCCTGATGCCGGAGCCGCCCGGATGTCGCGGTTTCATCACCGTCAATGTTCTGAAGGATCTGCGCGTCCTGCGCACAGCCCAGCAGCACCTGGCGGACGAGACCCACCGGTTTGAGATCCTGTTCAACAGCATCAGCGATGCGGTATTTCTCGCGCCCCTGGACGCCGACGGCGTGCATGGCAACTTCGTGCAGGTCAATGACGTGGCCTGCGGCCGGCTGGGCTACCGGCGGGACGAGTTGCTGCAGATGAACGCCCGCACACTGAATCCGGCCGCCAATCTCGCCCACACCCGGTCGGTGGGTCAAAGGATCCGGCGGGAGCGCCAGACGGTCTTCGAGGCCATACACATGGCCAAGGACGGAACCCAGATTCCCGTGGAAGTGGTCGCCAAGCTGGTCCGGATCGAGGGTGAGGACTACGTTCTGTCGGTGGTGCGCGATCTTCGCGAGCGCAAGCAGCTGGAGCAGGCGGAATCCCGTTTCGGCCGTCTGATGGACCATTCGTGGGACGAAATCTATGTCTTCGACGAGGCTTCATTGGGGTTGCTGCAGGCAAACCAGGGTGCTCTGAGCAATCTGGGCTATTCAAGTGCGGAGCTGCTGGAGCTCAAGATGACGCAGATCTGGCCCAGGTTCACGGACGACCGTTTCCGCAAGCTCGTCGCGCCGCTGTTGGAGGGGCGCCGCAACCGGCTTATCTTCGAGTCGGTCCACTGCCGCAAGGACGGTTCCAACTACCCGGTGGAAGTGCGGCTGCAGCTGTCTCACAGCGAGGTGCCGCCGGTGTTCCTTGCCAACGTGCAGGACATCACCGAACGCAAGAAGACCGAACGGCGTCTCACCCATCTCGCCACCCATGACCCGCTGACCGGGCTGCCCAACCGGGCCCGATTCCTGGATCGTCTGGAGATGGCGCTGGCGAACGCCAAGCGCAACGAGACCCTCGCCGCGGTCATCTTTCTCGACCTGGACGGCTTCAAGAGTATCAACGACACCATGGGGCACAGTGTCGGGGATCGACTGATCCAGGAGGTGGGCAGGCGTCTGCGCAACACGGTGCGTCAGTCGGATACCGTAGCGCGATTGGGCGGCGACGAGTTCACGGTGATCGGCACCAACCTCCGGTCCGTTGGCAGCGTGGAGCAACTGGCCGCCAAGATCATTCGTTCCATCGCCCGCCCCCTGGATATCGACGGTGCCACGGTGCGCACCACGCCAAGCCTGGGAATCACCCTGTTCCCCTTCCATGACGAAGACGATATCTATGCCCTGGTCAGGCAGGCCGATACCGCCATGTACGAAGCCAAGAAGCGGGGCCGGAACAGTTACGCCTTCTACACTGCCGCCCTTGCCGGTCGGCAGATGCGACTGATGCTGTTGGACAGCGCCGCCAAGATCGCCCTCGCCGAGAACCAGCTGCAGGTGCACTTTCAGCCCCGTCTTGCGCTTACCGACGGCAGCGTGGTCGGTGCCGAGGCGCTGCTGCGCTGGAACAGCCCGGAGTTCGGCGCGGTGGCCCCCGACGAATTCATCCCTCTCATGGAGCAGAACGGCACCATCCAGGAAGTCGGAGCCTCGGTCCTCTGGGAGGCGTGTCGCCAGCTTCGCCAATGGCAGGAGGCGGGCATCGACATCGCGGTGTCCGTGAACATTTCGGCCCGCCAGTTCGACGACCATACCCTGCCGGAGCTGGTGGGGGAGGCGTTGCGGGCCAACGACATTGCGCCCCACCGTCTGGAAATCGAGATCACCGAAGGTGTGCTGATTTCCCAGACCGATGTGGTGATGGGCAGCCTGCGGGCCCTCAGGGACATGGGGGTGCGCATTGCGCTGGACGATTTCGGGACCGGCTACTCGTCGCTCAGCTACCTGAAGCGGTTCCCCATCGATAGACTGAAGATCGACCGCGACTTCATCAGGGACTGCGACCGCAATCAGGACAGTGCGTTGATCGTGGAGGCCATAGTCGGTCTTGCGCGCAGCCTGAAGCTCAAGGTGACCGCCGAAGGGGTGGAGCGCGACGAACAGGCGCGCATGCTGGGGCGTCTGGGTTGCGATGAGGGCCAGGGCTATTTGTACTGCCGCCCGAAGCCGGCGGCGGAACTGACCGAATGGCTGGGATCGCTGCTGTCCGTTCGTCGACGGGAGCCCTGAAGGCGTCGGAAGCTGTCAAGACCGTTGCGGTTCCGGCACTCCGCCGGGCCGCCCCATGAGGCCGGCGGAGCCCCGCCATGACCGCCGGGCCGATGATCGAAAGGGGAGCGCCGGGCGCCAAGGAACGCCACCGCGATGACTGCTGTCATAGAGGTTACGGGCGCCTTCCGCGACCCGGCCGGCGCAGCCCTCCGGGGAACCCTCGACGGTGGATTTGCCATGAACCCCTATCCAGCAGCCTATTCCAGAGGCCAGCGCATCGGTATGACGGTGTTTCTGCTGGCGATCGTCTGTACAGCCGCCTTGATCGCCCTGGGCGTGAGCGGGTCGCCCTGGCCGCAATGGCTGCTCGGCCTGACCTCGGTTCTCTGATCCAGGGGAGGTCCCGGGGCATGTCCGCGTTCCCGCGCGGACGGCGCGATCACTTGTCGAGTTTGGTGATCTTGGAACCTTCCAGGGTGAGGTTGTACATCAACCCCTTCTGGCCCACCACGAAGCCCACGATGGGCTGGTCCAGCTTCATGCTGTCCAGGGACGTGCCTGCGCCCACGTTCACCAACGCGACCGAGCCGTCCACGCCCACCTTCCAGCCGGAGCTGTGACGGAAGTTGTCCAGCGCCTTCTGCTGCAGAAAGACCATGATGATGTCCTTCTTCTGGGCGCCGAACTGAAAGCCGATGGAGGCCGAGGCGATACTGTAGTACCCGACGCTCTTGCCGTGGATCCTGAGGGCGCCTTCCCCGTATTCGCCACCGATTCCGAAGCCGGCCTTGATCACCCCCGGGAACACCAGCACGCCCTTGGCGGACTTCAGGAATTCGTCGGCGCCGTTGACCTGGTGCTGGAACTGCTTGAGTGCGGCGTCGACACGGACGTTGATTTCCTTTGCGCTGGCGCCCTGAGCCGGAGCCATGGCACCGGTGGCGGCGATAAGCCCCAGCGCCAACGAGATCCGGGTCAGCAGCGTGCGCAGGCGGAACAGGGGGGTGGTCATGGGCTGGCGCTCCTGGGAGTGTGGCAACAGAAAGTTATATTGAGTGTAGCCACTTGGCAAGCGCATGAGGGTTTGGATGCCGCCCCCCGGTTCCGGTATGGTCGGGGAGCGCTTCCCGACGGCTTGACCAAGCCCTGAGCCGACGGCTCCCGGGGGCGCATTCCGTCCCACCAACAAGAGGAGCCGACATGGCCGATTCCGACCCAGCCAGTGGTTTGACCGGGGAGGTCCCGGCGGAGGATCTCGCGCCCCAGCGTGTCAGCGAGCAGCGCCTGCAACGGGCAATGGGCTACCTGGATGCGGCGACCCGGGACCTGTTCGGCTTCTTCAGGGCGCCCCGGCGGACCATCACTGTGTGCTTTCCGGTCCGTATGGACGACGGCACGGTACGCACCTTCGAGGCCCATCGCGTGGTGCACAACCGCGTGCTCGGGCCGGGCAAGGGCGGCATCCGCTACCACCCGGACGTGACGGTTGAAGAGGTGCGTTTTCTGGCGGCACTGATGACCTGGAAATGCGCGCTCATCGATGTGCCCTTCGGCGGTGCCAAGGGCGGTGTGGCCTGCGATACCAAGCACATGAGCGCCCAGGAAGTGGCGCGCATGACCCGTCGTTTCATTACTGAACTGGGAGACAATATCGGCCCGCACACCGATATTCCCGCGCCGGATCTGTACACCGACGAACAGACCATGGCGTGGATCTACGACACCTACGACACCCTGCATCCGGGCCGCAACAACCGGCCGGTGGTGACCGGCAAGCCGC
>DATFML010000018.1:0-6387 GCA_035266965.1 Gammaproteobacteria bacterium | reverse complement strand
GATGCCCACCACCAGGGACCTGGCGCCGTCGCGCATATCCAGCAGCCAGGCGTCCTGCTGGGGCGAAGCAATCTTCACCCAGGCCGAGAAACTCATGCCCTGCCCCGGCGTCAGGTGCAGCGAGGGCGAGGAAGGAATGCGGATCAGGCTGTCGCCGGTGAAGCTCGCGCCGCTGCCGATGATCGCGGCCGGATCGGCGGAGACGGTGGCCTGGGACGGCTGGTTGCCGTAGGCGGTGGCATCGCGCACCAGCGCCTTGGGATTGTCGAAATGGTAGACGAGCGTCTGGTGGGTATCGAAGGTCCCCGCGGCATCACCCGCGGCCGGTGCGTTGGCGTCGCCGTAGTACATCCAGATGCTGTTGTTGTTCGAATCGGCAATCAGCTTCGGCACCTTGACCCAGATCAGCGCCATTTCGTTGACCGGGTCGAACTTCTCTACGTGGAACTTCAATGGCGTCTTGTCATCGCCCGCAACGAAGCGCAGGTCGGAGCCGTCCTGCTTCAGATCCAGGAAGTACTGGAAGTTGCCGGTGTGAAGACGCACCAGCACCGGCACATCGCTCAGCGTCTTGTCGATATCGGCCGCCTTGGCGGTGGTGTCCAGGGTGATCTTCTTGCGGAAAGACCAGTCCTTGTTCCACCAGGCATGGGAAACCCCCGGCAACATGAGCAAAACGCTCAGGGCGATCAGAAGACGTGCTTTCATTGGCGGATTGACTCCCTTGCTTTGCGTTTTGTGTGACGCCGGAAGTGGACGGCCCCGCGCTACTCCCCGTAGCCCAGCACCTGGACATCGATCATGGTCAGCGTGTCGGCACCCAGCCCCGGACCGGCGTTGTTCCGGTCGGTCACCGACTGGGTGGCCTGCTCCGCGCTCTTGCTGACGGTGCTGGACAGATTGCTTACCCCGGTCAGGCCCGCTGCCAGGCTGCCGGTGTCGGCCACCGGCACGCCCACCGACACGCCCCCCACGTTGATGTTGTCGCTGCCGATCACCTGGGTGGCGCCGATGGTCAGGTTGCCCGCGGTGGCGATGCCGGCATCGCCGGCGTTCACCACCCCGCCGGGCGCGAACAGGTAGATGTTGCCGGCACTGCGGCCGGGCGTTGCCACGCCATTGCGGATGCCGCTGCCGGACACCGTAGGGGGGTAGGTGACCACCACCTCCCCGTTCGAGTTGGTGGTGACCACCGGCGGTGACGCCGCCAGGGCGGTCTTCGCTCCGCGGCCGGCGTCGATGTTGCCGCGGGAGGACCACAGCAGGATGGTGCCTCCGTCCAGGGCGAACACCCGCGACTGGTTGACCAGAAAGTCCCCGTCCACGAACCCGTTGATGTCGCCGGTGCTGACGGCCACCACGCCGAGCTGGCTGGCCGGCTTCACGAACACCGACGTGGACGCCACTCCGCCGTCCACCTGACCGCCGGGGGCCAGCATGTTGATGTCGCCACCGGCCAGGGTCTGGACGCGGCTGAACGGCAGGCTGATGTCGCCCTGGTAGGTGGCGGGTCCACCCGGGAACAGGGTGGCAATGGCGGCAAAGCCGCGGCTGTAGTCCTTGCTGCCGCTGGTGGCATGGATGCCCGACTGCTTCAGCTCGTTGAAAAACGCCTGCAGGACCACAGCGCGCTGCTCCACTACCGGCAGGGCCTTGAACTGTGCCAGCGCGGTGGCCGCGTCAAGACCGGCATGGCCGGTAAGTGCGCGCATATAGCCTGTAACCCGATCGCTGTAGCCGCGGCCGGCACCCAGATAGCGGCCGATGAACGCGCCGTAGTCCGGTGCCCGACTCAGGCCGGCCATGACCGTCACCGAGGCCCCGGTAGGAGAAAGCGAGGGATTGAAACGTGCGCCCGTGGTGATGATCCCGTCCCCGACGCCGAGATCCAGGTTGCGGCCGGCCAGCACCTCCAACTGCCCGGCACCCCCGAGCTGTGCCAAAGGCAGCCCGTTGACGGTAAACAGCCCGGTGTTGGGATCGCGGGTGTTGACGCTGCGGATGTCCCGGCCGGCCCGCACGGAGGTCACGTCCGTGGGCGCGAGGTTCTGGCCGTACAGGATCAGGTTGAGGATGTCCCGGCCCGCCTGGATACGGGCCTGCTCGGCGAGCGAGACGGTAATGGACTGACTCGTGTCGGCGCCGCCGATGTCGCCGTGGGCGGCGACGATGCGCACCGGCACCGGATCACCCGTATGCACGGGGGTGGTGGCGTGCAGGGCCTGGACGCCTCCGCCAAAAAGCGGGTTGTTGGTGTAAGCGCCGGGGGAGTCGGCGGCGATGGGCTGCAGCATGCTAGGCTGCAGCGCCGGATCGGCGTCGGACTGGGTGATCTTCGCCTGGGTGTTCCCCAGGGTGGAGATCGAGTTCCCCGCCAGCAGCTCCAGGTGGCCATTGGCGCTTGGAAACAGCGTCAGGCTGTTCTTGAGGTCGATGCTGCCCAGCAGCGCATCCACCCGCAGGGTGCCGGGGTAGATGGTCAAGGCGTCCCTGAGCTGCTGGTCGGTGCCATAGGCAGTATACCCGGGGCTGGGGAACAGGCTGCTGTCGGTGATGTGGGTGATGTCGTTGTACAGCCGCACGTCGCCGCCCAGGGCCGTGATGTTGACGGCGCTGTCGGCACCGTAGGTGAAGAAAGCGCTGCCGGTGCCGGGGGGCATTGGGTTGGCGTACGGCGTCTGCTTCACCATGGGGGCGTTGAACACGGTTTCGAGGGCCACGTCGCGAGCGGCCTGCAGATCGAACGTCCCGCTGCCCAGCGCCAGGATGGGTCTGACGGCATTGCCGGGAGCGGCTTCGATGGACCCGTCGGCCCGCAGGGTGGCGGTGCCGCCGTCCTCGAAAAATACGCCGCTGCCGATGTCGCCGCCGGCCGTCACGCGGATGTTGCCGCCGCCCTGGACATCGATCTGGTTCTGCTTGACCTGGAAATTACTGGGATCGGTGGGATTGAGGGGCTCGCCCACCTGTTTGCCGGTGGTGGGAACGGACACCGACAGGTTGGTGATATTGCCGTCGGCCCGAACTGTCACACTGCCGCCACCGAGGGCGCCGATACCTTGCTGGAAGTTTTTGAAATTGATGTTCCAGGTCGTAGGCAGCCCCGGGGAGGAGGACGGATCACCCTCGCCGAGCCGCCCCAGCCAGGCGGTGATCAGCTGCTTGACGGGCTGAGCCTTGATGTCCCCTTGCGCCCGGATGTCGATGTCGCCGCCACCGGCGGGATAGTCACCCGGGATCGCGTAGGCGACGAGTATCGAATTCTCGGTGCCGGAACCGGTCGGCACGCCGGCGGTGTAGATGGTGGAAGCGCTGTCGGCCAGCACCAGGTTGCCGCCGGTGGCGATGTCGATGGAGCCGGTGCCCGTGCGTATCGTCTGCGGCGATGCGGCCGTGCCCAGGGTCAGGCTGCCTTGGCCTGAGGCCAGCTCCGCGGCCGGTAGCAGGGCGAGCGGATCGGCGCTCGCCGTATCGGCCCCCGACACCAGCCGGTAGGACCATGAGGCTCCCGCCAGCAGCCCGGAGGAGTCGAACCCGTCGCTGAGACTGTGGGGCAGTGTGAGATTGCCCGCCGCGCGCAGCGTCAGCACGCCGGGCACGCTGTCGGGACCGAAACGCCAGCTGTGCAGATCCCAGTCCGCGCCCAGGGTCAGATCGCCGCTGCCGTCCACCTCCACGCCGGGCGTCAGGGTGAAGCCTTTGGCCTTCAGATCCCCGTACAGACCGCGGGTCACGGCATCGCTCATGAACGTGTTGGCATCCCCGTCATAGGTGGCCATGTCCGTGGTGGGGATGGTGCCGTCCCCGCTCACCTGATAGGCCTGGTAGCCCTCCACCGTGGCGCTCGCCGCGCCGCTCACGGTGCCGTCCAGCGTCACACCGGCGCCGGCGTCGAGCACGCTGCGGGCAAGACGTATGGCCACGCTTCCGCCACTGCCGCCGCTGCCTCCGGCCACCTTCACCTGGGAACCGGCGCTCAGGGTGACGCCGCCCTGGCCGCTGCGCAGGGCAACGGTGCCGCCCTTCGCGCCCGCGGCGGTGGCATGGGCATCCACCAGCGCATCGGAATCGAGAATGACATCGTCCCGCGCCGACAACGTCACGCTGCCCCCCGTGTCCCCGGAGGCGTCGATCACCGGTTTGCCGGCACTGCCTTGAACCGTGATGGAACCGCCGTCGGCGGTCACCCATACCCGGTGAGCGCGGATCAGGCCAGGGACGCTGCTCTTCAGCAGCACATCGCCGGTGCGCACCCGCAGGCGGCGGGCGGCGGTGAAACCGGCGGCGTCGAGGCGAACGTTCAGTCCCAGCAGATCGTCGACCGTGGCGGCATCCAGCCGGAAGCTGCCCTGCGCATGCCCGCTGCCGCCCTGTCCCGCCAGGTCGGCGGCGGACAGACGCACCTCGCCCTGCGGGGCGTTCGCGCTCAACGTACCGGCGTCGCCGCTGCCGGACACGTCGATGCGCGCAGCAGCCAGGCCGGCGGCAGCCGCCTGGGCCACGACGTTGCCGGCGTCGGCGGTCAGAATCACGCGGCCCCCGGGCGCATCCGCGCTCACATCGCCGAGCTGAACCTGCGGGCCCGCCACGTCGGTCACCGATCCGGCCGCCAAGGTCACGTCGTCGCCGGCATCCGAACCGGTCGCATGCAGGGTCACCGTGCCTGCGGGCACCTCGATCCGTCCCTGCTGCAGAATGCTGCGCCCCAGGATGCTCAGGTGCCCACCCAGGGAGCCGGTCGGGGAAGAGATCGGGGCCGACGCGGAAGCGATCGTGACCGTATGACCGCCCGCATCCAGGGTCGTGTCGGCGGCGCTTCCGGCCGTGACCCGCCCGGCCTTGATGGTCAGGTCGCCGTTCACATCCAGACTGCCGACGCCCTGGCCGCTGAGCTGCCCGCTGGCCGCCAGGGTGACCTTGCCGAATCCGCTGACGGTCACGCTGCCGGGCCCCACGTTCAGATCCGTCGCGTCGACGGTCAGCTCGCCGCTGCCGGCGGGCACAGCGGCGGACGGCAGGGTCGCGCCGGCGGTGTTGTCGAGCTGCAGGGTGTGGGCGGACAGAATGCTCCTGTCGCCCGCGGCGCCGTAGCCGCCGATACCGGCGGCGTCGATGCGCAGTTCATTGGCGTTGAGGCCCACCGCGCCGTAGAGGTTCACCGTGCTGCGGCTGGTGAGCACCAGCTGGCCGAGATGCAGAGCGTTCAGATCGGTGCCGGCCAGCACCAGACCGCCGGTGCCGGTCGGGGCTTTGCCCAGACTGATGCGCTCGGCACCCAGGTTGAAGGAGCCGCCGCCGGCGATATCAATGCGGCCGTCCGAACGGGTGCCCGCCGTAGCGTCCATGACGATGGACCGGTCCGCCTGCACCACCGCGCCGGCGCCCACCGACAGCGTACCGGTAGCGCCCGAGGTGCCGGTGCGCTTGATATCCACCTGGTCGGCGGCCGATACGCGCAGCAGCGCGCCGTCGCCGTCGATCACCAGCGCGGTATCGCTGCCGCTGGCGCTGCCGGTGCCCGCCACCTTCGATCCGGCGCCCAGGTCCACCGCATCGGTGGCGGCCAGTGTCACTTCCGGGTCGGTGAGGGTGACGCCGTCCTGCACGCGTACCTGCTGCGCCGTCACGTTCAGGTGGGTGCCGTCGTGTTCGGCCTTGCGTGTGCCGCCCAGCAGAACACTGGCACCCAGGCCGTTGAGGTCGGCCGCGCGCAGCTGCACGCCGGCGCTGTGCGGATCGATTGTGTTCACCACCGCCAGATCGTTGGCCGCGATATCCACCTGCGCCTCGCGTCCGCCCGCGGCGGGGCTGCCCTGCAGGCAACCCTCCAGCCCGATGGCACCGTCGGAGCTGATCATCAGCTGGCCGGCGTCGTTGGGCAGCAGCGGCACGGCCGTGCCGTTGATCGCTGCCTGCTGGGCAAACAGGCTGGCGGCCAGGTTCAGCCGATACTCCGACCGGGTGCGGGCGATGCTGCCGGGCTCCACCACGAATCCGCTCCAACGGCTGTCGCGAACCGGCGTGCCGGCCACGGTGCGCTGGCCCGCCACGATGGCGGCGCCGTCGCTGCGGGTCAGGGGCTCGCCCGGCGCGATGTCCGAGGTGCCGGCCCTCGGCGTGATCAGGAACGCGCCGGGCAGCAACGCATAGCGGGCCGGCAGGAGCACATAGTTGCCGGCTGGAAGGCCGCCGCCCCCCGCCAGATAGAGGCTGTCGCCCATCTGCAGCCCGGCGGTGGCCCATATCTGCGGGTCGTAGGGCGCATAGGCGCCCTGATAGGCGGGCAGAATCGCGTACTTCGCGCCGCTGCTGGACGGATCCAGCACATCGGAGGAGCCGCCGATGCCGGGGACGAACTCGTAGCCCAGCAGGTCGCCGCCGCCGGAC
>DATFML010000017.1:0-3375 GCA_035266965.1 Gammaproteobacteria bacterium | reverse complement strand
AGCCATTCTGGATGGCTGAGCTGGCGCTGCCGGCCATGGCCATGGCGACAGCGGCAACAATGATTTTTGCCTTCATGAGTTGAAGCCTCCGATTCGTTGTGATGAGCAATGCATTGCGTTTTTTAACGAAGTCCCTGTCGTGCCTATCTACTGCCAGGGCTTCACGGTCCCTTCTGCAGCGGGCCCGCTGTACCCCCTCCGATCCATGGCAGTCGTCACCGGCATGCCGCCACGGATCAAGAAACAAAAAAAAGACGGCCGGGTTGCCATCCATGTTGTGGGTGGCAACCCGGCCGTCTCAGTGGAACCAAGACCCGTGGCTTTCCGGCCCCGCCTCACGACGGGTGTGGCCTTATCGCTGGTTACTGCTGCACTGCCAGGCAGGACCCGGCGGGTATTCCTCAACGTTTTTCTTGTTTGCGTCGCAGGCGCTGTTGTTGTGATTCCCTGCAACGTCGAGTGAGGAGTCTAGGAGGGGAATGTGACGAGGCCGTGAAGGATTGATTAAATCTTTCGATATTTCCGTGTCTTACGCTCCATCCTGTATTACGTCTGGGGCTAGCCGATGAATTTGCCGCAACGGCGGCGGGACGAGCGCCACTGGTGCCTGAGGAGGCTCGGGTCGGGACTTGCCGGTTTCTGGACGTACCTGACTACCACCGACTCGCGACCCGCTGCTCACGCGAGCGTTGTTGTTATCGTATTGTCATACAGGGCCGCTAGCCTATGCCCCTCGCCTGCTCTTCGGCTCAACAAGAACTGTTCGACGGCTAGGGGAAAACGCCCATGAACGACGACAAGAAGAAGATCGTCTCGATGCGCCTCAGCGTCGCTGACCGCAGGAAAGTGAAGACCGTGGCCGATCGCCTCGGCGTCGCGGAATCCGATGTGTTCCGCTTTGCCATCAAGCGTGCGCTGGACGGCCTTGCACCGCTGCACAGCGATACCGCCAGCGCCGAGGATCTCATCCGCGTGTTTCTGGAATTCGGACCCGAGCTCACCGACTACTTCAAGGTCGACGCTCAACGGCTGGAACAAGTGCTGAGCGACCACGACGGGGTCGCCGAGACAATGGAACCCCAGGATATCGAGTTGCTGGCCACGGGAGGCGCGCCCGGCAACAGCGGTCGGGCGCGCTTGGATGAAACGCTGGAAGGCGTGGAAGCGGGCCTGGACAAGGGCGCGACAATGCGCGAGTACTTCTATGCGAAGTACATCCGCCCCGTCGACGACCACCCGCTGGACGGCTGACCCGCGGGTTGGCCCGCGGGGGATTCCCGCTGCGCCAGGCCGGCGTTGCGGGAAGCAACAAGGGAAGCTCTGCACAGGCGCGGGCGCATCTGCCCGCCGCGATCAGTGCTGATGCGGCCGCTTGCGTCCCACGTACCGCAGCCAGAAGAATCCCAGGGTGCCGGCGATCACCGAGGCGGCCAGAATGCCGGTCTTGGCGGCCATCAGATTGTGGGGCGAGCCGCCGAAGGCCAGCTCGCTGATGAAGATGGACATGGTGAAGCCGATGCCCCCCAGCAGACCGACACCGATCAGGTGCTGAAAGGTGGTGCCCCGGGGCAACTGGCCGATACCCAGCCGCAGCGCCAGCCATGAGAACCCCGATATCCCGATGAACTTTCCCGCCACCAGGGCGACCGTGACCCCCAGCACCACAGGATCGCTGAGCAGATCCCCAAGATGCCCCCCTTCCAGGGCCACACCCGCGTTGGCAAGCGCAAAGATGGGCATGATCAGCAGCGCCACCGGCCGCTGCAATGTGTGCTCCAGGCGCTGCAGGGGGGTTTCCACCAGATGCACGCCGTTTTCCAGGGTCTGCAGGATGGAGTGCTTGCCGGCGCTGGCCAGGATGCTCTTCTTGCCCTCGCCCCATTGGTCGAACCGGTCCATGAGCTCGCGCACGTGGCCGCTGAAGCGGTCGGGGTCGTAGCTCGGCCGCGCGGGTATGGCAGTGGCGAGCAGGACACCGGCAATGGTGGCGTGCACCCCCGATTTGAGCATGGCCAGCCACAACAGGGTGCCGACGACGAAATAGGGCAACGGCGCCCGGATTCCCCCGCGATTGAAGGTAATCAGTACCACGTACAGCAGGGCGGCGATGATCAGATAGAGCACCGATATCTTCTCGGTATAGAACAACGCGATCACCAATACGGCGATGAGATCATCCACGATGGCCAGGGCCACCAGAAAGGTCATCAAGCCCTTCGGCACGCGCCCGCCCAGCAGCACCAGCGCACCGACGGCAAAGGCGATGTCGGTGGCCATGGGAATACCCCAGCCCCGGGCGGCGATACCCGCGGGATTCATGACCGCATAGATCAGCGCCGGGACCAGCACACCGCCCACTGCCGCGATGGCAGGCAGTGCGGCCTGGCGCACGGTGGCCAGGGACCCGACCAGCACTTCCCCCTTGATCTCCAACCCCACCAGAAAGAAGAACAGGGTCATCAGACCGTCGTTGATCCAGTGGTGCAGGGACTTGCTGAGCTCCCAGGGGCCGATACGCAGGGCCAGCTGGGTGTGCAGCACCGTTTCATAGGCGTGAAACACCGGGGAATTGGCGAGCGCCAGGGCGCACAAGGCGGAGAACAACAGCACGACGCCGCCGGCGGCCTGGTTGCGGATGAACTCCTCGAACGGGCTCAGCACCCGGTTGAAGGCGCGTTCCCAGGGCGCCTCGTAACCGGCGGAGGTGCCGGACATCAGCTGATCGTGATCGTCGTCGTGGGAGGATGGCATCGTCAATCGCAGAGTGAGTAATAGGGCGGGCCCAGTATATCGAATCCAGGCGCGGGGGTCCCCGCCGGCGTGCCCTCGGACTGCCGCCCGGTGCCCGCCGCATTGCCGCTGCCGCCGTCCCTGGAGCTGCGGCCCCGGATCGGCATACGCCACCGTAGTGGCTAGACTGTAGGAAGGAGCACGATCTCACTCGGAAGGAGAACTTGCAGATGTCACAATTTCCGACCAAAGAGACCATCGAAGCACTCAACGAAGCCCTGGGCGCCGAGGCGCCGCTGCCCAATGAGGACCCGGCCCGCAAGCATATCGTCAACTGGCATGTGTTTCGCCGCCGGGAAAGCGCGCTGGAGTTTGCGCGCAACATCATGGTCGAGTCCGGCGTGCAGCTGATCGGCGGCAACACCAGCGACAGTGTGGGAACCCTGTGGTGGGTCGGCATTCGGGTGGACGATCTGGAAAAGTGGGGACACAAGTCCGCGATCCAGATGAACGACCGCGTCGATCCGCAACACCCCCGCAGCCCCATGCTGTAGCAGCCCCTTCGCCGCCTGCTGCGGGCCTTCCGGTGCGTAACCGACCGCGGCCTGCGCGCGGCACCGGAACGCCAGCCCGCACCGACCGCCG
>DATFML010000016.1:0-3717 GCA_035266965.1 Gammaproteobacteria bacterium | reverse complement strand
AGTCCGGGGGCAGCACGTGCCAGGCGGTGTCGATGACCTTCACCTGACGCCCCTGGTGGTAAAGCAGGCCCAGGAACCACGGCGCGTGGCCGGGCATGGGACTGACGCCGTCGGCGGGCCACGGCAGCACGCCGTTGAGCCGCTGCAGGGATACCGCAAGAGTCACACCCGCGACCTGGAAGCGCAGGCACGGGAACCGCCCGGCGGCCCACTGGCGCGGCGCCTGCTCGGGTTCGGACGCCGGACCCGGCGCGGGCGCGTCTGCCACCGGGGCCTCCGCAGCGGGCGGCTCCGCCGGCTCGGCGGGCTGCTGCAGGGGAGCGGCCGACGGCTCGCGGGTTTCGGTCGGCGGACACAGCAACGAGTCCAGATAGGCGCCCAGCGCCAGTTGCTGATCCAGCAGCATCACCGGCCGCTCTTTGGTTTGCGTGCTCACGTGGCCACCGCCTGCACCGCTTCCCGGCGGCTGTCGAGCAGAGTATCCAAAAGCTGTCCGTAGGCGAGCGCACCCCGCGCCCGGGGCTGATAGAGGGACAGGGGCATACCGGCCTTGCTTGCCTCGCGGAACTGGGTGTCCACGGGAATGACACCGGGCCAGACGTCGACGCCGTAGCGTTCACGCACCACCCGCAGGCTGTCCACCGATGCCCGGGTGCGTCGATCGAACAAGGTGGGAACGATGGTGTACTGCACGCGGGTACCCCGTGCGCGCTGGATCATGTCGAGGGTGTGGACCATGCGTTCCAGGCCTTTGAGGGCGAGGAACTCGGTCTGTACCGGAATCAGCAGCCGGTCGCACGCTGCCAGTGCATTGACCATGAGCACCCCGAGCATGGGCGGGCAGTCAATGAATGTAAACTCGAACCGTTCCTGCAGCTTGTGCAGGGTATGGGCGAGCACCAGCCCCATGCCTTCCTGAGAGCCGAGCTGGCGGTCCAGAGTGGCCAGCGCGGTGGAGGCGGGCATGACATGAAGCCCGTCGCAGGCGGTGGGGCGCAGCACCTGTTCGTAGTCACAGCGGGTGCCGCCGGCCTGTGCCTCGAACAGGTTGTACACGCTGGCCTGGGCCGTGTCCGGGTCGAAGCCGAAATAGGTGCTGAGCGATCCGTGGGGATCCAGGTCCACCAGCAGGGTGGAATGTCCCTGCGCCGCCAGCAGCCCGGCAAGCGTCACCGCGGTGGTGGTCTTGCCCACCCCGCCCTTCTGATTGGCCACCGCCCACGCCTTCACGGGGCGGTTCTCCGGGACGACGAAGCGGTCCGTTGCGCATCCGGCGAAGTGCCCGCCCCGGACGCTCCGGCGGACGATGACGACGCGCCCCCGGCGGCAGCGGCCGGCGCGCCGGTGGTTGCGGTTTTGCCCGCGGCCCCGCTCTTCAGCGTCTGGTCGATGACCGTGGGATCGCCTGGCACGCCCACGCTCTGCGGATCCTTCCCTGCATAGACCACCAGCACCACGCGCCGATTCTTGCTCCGCCCTTCTGCCGTGGCATTGCTGGCCACCGGGTGGTACTGGCCGTAGCCTACCGCCGCCATGCGCCGGGGCTGGACACCGGCGTCGGTGAACAGGTGCACTACGGTGGCGGCCCGGCCCGCCGACAGTTCCCAATTGGAAGGGAACTCGACCGTATTGATCGGCATGTTGTCGGTGAAGCCTTCCACATGGATGGGGTTGGGAAACGGCTTGAGGATCGTGGCGAGCTTCTTCAGCACCGGCCGGGCGGCGGCCGACAGCGTTGCACTGCCGCTGGGAAACAGGATGCTGGTGTTGATCTCGACCTGCACCCATGACCTGTCGCTGCGGACCTTGATCAGGTGTTTGCTGATCAGCCCCGCCATGGCCTGCTCCACCCTGGCGGATATCTCCTTCACCGCCAGCTGTCCTGCCGACCCCGGCCCATGATCGCCGGCCGCACCGCCGTGCTTGCGCCCGCCGGGCTGCCCGGTCTTGTCGGCGTGCGACATGCGCACGGCACGCTTGTGGGTGTTGCCGAGCCCGCTCTTGGGCCCCCGCTCGTGTACCGGCAGGGGCAGATCGAAGGTGTGGACCAGTTTGAGACGCCTGTCCAGGTTGGACTGAGGCTGCGTGGGGGTGGTCAGGGGCTTGCCGATCTGAATCGGCGTGGGACTGCGGGGCGAAGCGCGGAAAGCGGCCACAAGAGAGTTTGACAACACCCGGTACTTGCCTTCGTTGACCGAAGAAATCGAGTACATGACCACGAAAAAGGCGAACAGCAGCGTAATGAAGTCTGCATAGGACACCAGCCACCGTTCGTGGTTTTCATGTTCCTCGTGTTTCTTCTTGCGTGCCATGATCGCAAGTACTCCATGGACTGTCCCGGCGAGCGCGCCCGTCCGCACGGACGGACCCGTTCACTGAAGATAGCTCTGCAGTTTGGTCTCGATGTTGCGCGGATTCTCCCCTTCGGCGATGGAGATCACCCCTTCGACGATCATCTCCCGGAACTGTGTCTGGCGATGAACGTGGCTCTTGAGCTTGCTGGACATGGGCAGAAAGAACAGGTTGGCCATGCCCACGCCATAGATCGTCGCCACGAACGCCGTCGCGATACCGCCGCCCAGCTTGCTCGGGTCCGCGAGATTGTT
Source organism: Gammaproteobacteria bacterium (assembly GCA_035266965.1). GTDB lineage: Bacteria > Pseudomonadota > Gammaproteobacteria > DATFLG01 > DATFLG01 > DATFML01. The sequence goes on along the minus strand of DATFML010000016.1, from coordinate 1,111 downwards.
CATCACGTGAATCAGACCCATGACCGCACCGATGATGCCGATGGTGGGCGAGTAGCCCCCCATACCCTCGAATACCTTTGCCGACTGGGTCGCCTGGTGTTCCCTGGCGTCCATATCCACTTCGAGAATGCCCCGGATGGTTTCCGGCTCGTTGCCGTCCACCAGCAGTTGCAGGCCTTTGCGGGCGAACAGGTCATCCTCCGTTTCCGCCATGCTCTCCAGGCCCAGCAAGCCTTCCTTGCGGGCGATGTTGCTCCAGTTGACGATCTTCTCGATGGCCTGCTCGGGCGCCAGCTTGGGCGGAATGAATACCCAGATGGTCATCTTCAGCGCCCGCATGAACGTGCTCATGGGGGTCTGAACCATGATGGCGCCCGTCGTCCCGCCACCCACGATGATGAACGCGGTCAGCTGGACCAGCGATTCCAGGTGTCCGCCCTCGATGAAATTGCCACCGAGGATGGCGGCGAACGCCAGCACCACTCCGACCAGGCTGAGGATGTCCATCGCTTATAGGCTCTTGGCGATGCTCGAGCCTATGTGGTCCAGCGCCAGCACCTGATCGGCAAGCCCGGCCTCCACGATGGCCATGGGCATGCCGTAGATGACGCAACTGGCCTCGTCCTGCGCCCACACGGTCGAACCGGCCCCCTTCAGCGCCCGCGCACCTTCGCGGCCATCGGCGCCCATCCCGGTCATGACCACCGCCAGCACCTTGCCCGGGAAGATCCTCGCCGCGGAGTCGAAGGCGAGATCCACCGACGGTCGGTAATGCAGCTCAGGGCCGCCGTCGGTGACACGGACACGCACCTGACCGGCGCGTTGCTCCAGGGTGAGCTGGCGACCGCCCGGGGCCAGATAGGCCGTACCCGGCAGCAGAGCCTCGCCGTCTTCGGCCTCCTTGACGGCAATCGGGCACTGCTGGTTCAGCCGCGCCGCGAAAGCCGGAGTGAAGCTTGCGGGCATGTGCTGGATCAGCACGACCGGCACGCGCAAATCCGCCGGCAGCTTTGAAAGCACCTGCTGCAGAGCCACGGGGCCGCCGGTCGAGCTGCCGATGACGACCAGCCGATAGTCATGACGGCGCTGAATCACGGGCGGCGGCGTGGCG
>DATFML010000015.1:0-5780 GCA_035266965.1 Gammaproteobacteria bacterium | reverse complement strand
CCCGCCGCAGGTACATGGCCACCTTGTCCGCCTCTTCCCGGCTGAGTTCGCCGAGTTCCACCGCTTTTTCGCGCGCCTGGTCGATGTTGCGTTGCAGACTCGGGACGGCCTTGTCCCCGGCCTCGTCGATGTTGGCCTTGACCCGTTCCATCATCTTGTTGTAACCGCGGCTGAGGCGCTGCTCGTCCGGGGATTCGGGGTGTTTTTCGCTCATGGGGTTGTGCCTGCGTTGGGTGCCGTTCTCATGGTCGATAGTTTGAACCATGGCGGCACGCAGGGGAAGCGCGCCGGACCTTGGCCGTTTGTTGTTCGCCCGGGCTCGCCTACGGTATGCTTGATTTTTTGAGTCAGCAGAGTCACCTATCGGCCATGTCAGAACCCTACAAGCCCGAGCGTATCGAAGCGCAGGCCCAGCGCTACTGGGACGACAATCAGACTTTTCGGGTGGTCGAGCGTGGTGACCGGCCGAAATTCTACTGCCTGTCCATGTTTCCGTACCCCAGCGGGCGGTTGCACATGGGGCATGTGCGCAACTACACCATCGGCGACGTGATCGCCCGCTACCGGCGCATGCGGGGTGACAATGTGCTGCAGCCCATGGGTTGGGACGCCTTCGGTCTGCCGGCCGAAAACGCCGCCATTCAGAACCGGGTGCCGCCGGCGCGCTGGACCTATCAGAACATCGAATACATGCGCACCCAGCTCAAGCGGCTCGGTTTCGGCTACGACTGGGATCGCGAGCTGGCCACCTGCGACCCGCGCTACTACCGCTGGGAACAATGGCTGTTCACCCGCCTGTTCGCCAAGGGGCTGGTGTACAAGAAGACCGCACCGGTCAACTGGTGTCCCCACGACTTGACGGTGCTCGCCAACGAACAGGTCATCGACGGACGCTGCTGGCGGTGCGACACCGTGGTGGAGCGCAAGGAAATCCCCCAGTGGTTCATGAAGATCACCGACTACGCGGATGAGCTGCTGGCCGAGCTGGACCGGTTGCCGGGCTGGCCCGATGCGGTGCGCACCATGCAGCGCAACTGGATCGGACGCTCCGAGGGCCTGGAACTGGAGTTCGAGGTGCAGAGCCACAGCGAGCCGTTGACCGTGTTCACCACGCGTCCGGATACCTTGATGGGTGTCACCTATGTGGCGGTGGCGGCCGAGCATCCTCTGGCCCTGGAGGCGGCCCGCAGCGCGCCGGCATTGAATGCCTTCATCGAAGAGTGTCGCCATGCCAGCATCGCCGAAGCGGCGGTGGAGACCATGGAGAAGAAGGGCATGGCCACCGGCCTGCACGCCGTGCATCCCATCACCGGCGATGCGGTGCCCATCTGGGTGGCGAACTTCGTGTTGATGGGCTATGGCACCGGGGCGGTGATGGCGGTGCCCGGCCACGACCAGCGGGATTTCGAATTTGCGCGCAAGTACGACCTGCCCATTCGTCAGGTGATCTTCCCCGCGGACGGTTCCCAGGCCGATGTTTCGGAGGCCGCCTACACCGATAAGGGCGTGCTGGGCAACTCCGGTGCGTTCGACGGCCTCGACTACCAGGGCGCCTTCGACGCCATCGCCAAACAGCTGGAGGATGCCGGTCGCGGTCGCCGGACCGTGAACTACCGGCTGCGGGACTGGGGCGTATCCCGGCAGCGCTACTGGGGCTGTCCCGTTCCCATCATCAACTGTCCCGCCTGTGGTGCGGTGCCGGTGCCGGACAAGGACCTGCCGGTGGTGCTGCCCGAGGACGTGGCCTTCGACGGGGTGGGCTCGCCCATCAAGAAGATGGAGCAGTGGTACACGACCACCTGTCCCCGCTGCGGCGGTACCGCGGAGCGGGAAACGGATACCTTCGACACCTTCATGGAGTCGTCCTGGTATTTCGCTCGCTATGCCTGCGCCGACAATGACCAGGCCATGCTGGATGCGCGCGCCAATTACTGGCTGCCGGTGGACCAGTACATCGGCGGCATCGAGCACGCCATTCTGCACCTGCTGTACGCGCGCTTCTTCCACAAGCTGCTGCGGGACGTCGGCCTGGTCAACTCCGACGAGCCGTTTGCCAATCTCCTGACCCAGGGGATGGTGCTCAAGGACGGCGCCAAGATGTCCAAGTCCAAGGGCAACACTGTCGACCCCCAGGCACTGATCGACCGTTACGGCGCCGACACCGTGCGCCTGTTCACCATGTTCGCCGCCCCCCCCGAGCAGTCGCTGGAATGGTCGGACGAGGCGGTGGCCGGCGCCTATCGCTTCCTCAAACGGCTGTGGGCGCTGGGCGAGCGGCCGGAGTATGCCTTCGAACGCTTCGTCAGCGCTGACAAGCGCCGTCGCCTGCTGGCCGGGTTCGACTGGAGCGAGCTCTCGGACGCCCACAGTAGAATCCGTGGGCAGATACACCAGTCGGTTGACCAGGCAGTGCGCGATTTCGAGCGCTACCAGTTCAATACGGTGGTGGCGGCCTGCATGAAGATGGTCAACACCATCGGTGCCATGGAGGCGGTGGACGAGGCAGGCCCGTCCGCCCGCGGTCAGGCGGCGGTGCTGTTCGAAGCGGTGGACATGCTGCTGCGCCTGCTGGCCCCCATCGTGCCCCATATCAGTCACGGCTTGTGGAGCGCCCTGGCGGCGACCGATGCCAAGGCGGTGGTGGACGCCCCGTGGCCCGCCGCCGATCCCACCGCATTGGAGCGGGACATGATTGAACTGGTGGTGCAGGTCAACGGCAAAGTCCGTGGGCGGGTGTCCGTGGCCGCCGACAGCGACCGGGCGGCGCTGGAGTCGGCTGCCGTGGCGGACGAGAATGCCCAGCGGTTCATTGCCGGCAAGCCGGTGCGCAAGGTTATCGTGGTACCGGGCAAACTGGTCAATATCGTGGTCTGACGTACACACCGAATACCGCCCCGGGAGAACGCGACATTGACGAGCAATGGTTATCGGTACCCCCGCGCGCGCATGCTGTGGTGGGCGGCGCTGGCGTGTCTGGCCGCGTCCCTGGCGGCATGCGGCTTTCACCTGCGCGGCCCGGTGCACCTGCCGCCCCAGATGCATACCACCTATATCCAGGGCGGGAGCCGCTTCAGCCCGCTGATAACGGACCTGCGCCAGTCCCTGAACGATTCCGGCGTTTCGGTGGTGGACAGTCCGGCGCAAGCCACCGCGGTGCTGCGGATTCTGAGCCAGCAGGCCAACAAGCGGGTGCTGTCGGTGGGCGCGGACGGCCGCCCCAGGGAATCGGAGCTGTATTCCCGGGTGCGTTTCGATGTGACCGACGTCAAGACCGGCAAGCCGCTGCTTTCCCCCCAGACGCTGGAGGTGCGCCGGAACTATCTGGTCAGCGTGACCAACGTGCTGGGAACGGCCAGCGACGAAGCCTTTGCCCGCGAACAGATGGATCGCGATCTGGTGCGCATGATGATGATGCGTCTGGAAGCGCTCACCCGATGATCGGTGCACGGTGCGGGCGGCTGTCGGAGTAGAGAGCTATGCAGGTGCGTGTCGAACAACTGGATGGGCAGCTCAAGCGCGGCCTGGCGCCCGTCTACCTGCTGTACGGCGAGGAAACGCTGCTGGTGCAGGAGGCGGCCGACGCCGTGCGGGCCCGAGCCCGGGCCGAGGGCTACGGCAGTCGCGAAGTCATGCATGTGGAAACCGGCTTCGACTGGAACGCCTTGACGCAGGCCTCGGACAGTCTGTCGCTGTTCGCTGAACGGCGGATCATCGAGCTGCGCATGCCGGGGGCCAAGCCCGGCGATGCCGGCGCCAAGGCATTGCGAGCCTATGCCGGGCGTCCCCCCGAGGACACGCTGCTGCTGGTGATCGCCGGCAAGCTCGATGCCGCCGCGCGCCGCAGCCAGTGGGTCAAGACGCTGGATGCAGCCGGCGTCACGGTTCCGGTCTGGCCGGTGGACGCCCGGCGGCTGCCGGCCTGGATTCGCCGCCGCATGGAACGGGCGGGCCTGCACCCGACACCGGCGGCGATTTCGCTGCTGGCCGACCGCGTGGAAGGCAATCTGCTGGCCTGCGCCCAGGAGATCGAAAAGCTGCGCCTGCTGCAGGAGCCGGGGCCCATCGATGCCGACGCGGTGGCGGCGGCGGTCACCGACAGCGCGCGGTTCGACGTGTTCACGCTGGTGGACAGTGCGCTGGGGGGCGCTGCAGCGCGCAGCAATCGGATTCTTGCCGGGCTGCGGGCCGAGGGCGTGGAACCGGTGCTGGTGCTGTGGGCGCTGGCCCGTGAGCTGCGCGTGCTGGCGGCCATGGCCGGGGAGGTCGCCGCCGGCGACGGCGCGGACCGGGTGCTGGCCCGGCGCCGGGTATGGGACTCGCGCAAGCCGGTGCTCAAGGCCGCCCTGGGACGGCACCGGCCGCCGGCCTGGCAGACGCTGCTGCGCCAATGCGCCGGCATCGATCGGATGGTCAAGGGTCAGGCGCCGGGCAACCCCTGGGACGAACTGGTACAATTGACATTGCGGATCGCCGGGCATGCCTTCTTGCCGGCGCATTGAATTGAATGTATTTGAAATTTATTGAAATAATAGCCTCATCCGCCAGCTGGCGGTGGTTCTTCTGACGGGCCGTCACCATGGGTGCCAACGCAGAATCGGTGGAATTTGACGTCGCGGCGTATATGCAGGATCTCGGGCGCCGTGCCCGGGCTGCCGCCCGGGCGTTGGGGCGTGCGGAAACCGGTGCCAAGAACGCCGCACTGCTCGCTGCAGCCGACGCCATCGAAGGGGCGGCGGATCACCTCAAGGCGGAGAATCGCCGCGACCTGGAGGCCGGCACCCAGCGTGGTCTGGACGCCGCCATGCTGGACCGTCTGGAGTTGAACGGCGCCCGGCTGGCCGCCATGGCGGAGGGCCTGCGCCAGGTTGCCGCTCTGCCGGATCCGGTAGGCAGCATCAGCGACCTCAACTACCGGCCATCGGGCATTCAGGTGGGCCGCATGCGGGTTCCGCTGGGCGTCATCGGCATCATCTACGAATCGCGGCCCAACGTGACCGCGGACGCTGCGGCGCTGTGTCTGAAGGCCGGCAACGCGGCCATACTGCGCGGCGGCTCGGAGGCCATCCACTCCAACCGCGCCATTGCCGCCTGTATCCACGAAGGGTTGGCGGCCGCCGGTCTGCCGGCTGATGCCGTGCAGGTGGTGGACACCACCGACCGGGCGGCGGTGGGCGAGCTGCTGCGCATGAAGGATTACCTGGATGTCATCGTGCCCCGCGGTGGCAAAGGCCTGATCGAGCGGGTCAGCAACGAGTCGCGGGTGCCGGTGATCAAGCATCTGCACGGGGTCTGCCATGTCTACGTCGACGATCGGGCGGACCTGGACAAGGCCGTGCGGGTCGCGGTCAACGCCAAGACCCAGCGCTACGGCACCTGCAACACCATGGAGACCCTGCTGGTGGCCGAAGGCATCGCCGAGCGCCTGCTGCCCGAGTTGGGACGGGCCTACGGCGAAGCCGGTGTGGAACTGCGCGGCTGCCCGCGTACACAGGAGATTCTGCCGGCCGCCACCTCCGCCACTGATGCCGACTGGGACGCCGAATACCTGGCCCCCATCCTCGCCATACGGGTGGTGGACGGGCTGGACAGCGCCATGGAACATATCGCCCGCCACGGCTCCCAGCACACCGACGCCATCGTCACCGAGGACTTCAGCCGCGCCCGCCGTTTTCTGCGGGAAGTGGATTCGAGCTCGGTGATGGTCAATGCGTCGACGCGTTTTGCCGACGGCTTCGAATACGGGCTGGGTGCGGAGATCGGCATCAGCACCGACAAGCTGC
>DATFML010000014.1:0-3124 GCA_035266965.1 Gammaproteobacteria bacterium | reverse complement strand
CGAGCACCCGACCCATCTCATCGTGTGCAACGAACAGGGTCCCGATCAGGCCGGTCTGCAGCGTGTGCGCCTGTCCGACGGTCAGGTCGAGACCATCCTCACGGGTACGAAGTCCTGCGATCCCGCCCATGCCACGCCCTGGGGCACGGTTGTCTTCGGTGAAGAGGCCGGTGAGACCGGCTCGATGCTGGAAATCATGGACCCTCTGCATACTACCGGCGTCGTCTACGACCGGGCCGCGGGCACCTTCTCCGGCGCCGATGCCGCCAACGTGGCCGAGCGCCCGGCATTGGGCCATCTGTCTTTTGAGGGCGTGGTGGTCTATCCCAACGGCGTGGTGTACTACGGTGACGAGAACCGTCCCTATCAGGGCACCGGCGGAGGCGCCTACTTCAAGTTCGTGCCGGACATGCCCTGGAACGGCAGCGGTCCGATCGCCGGCCTGGACCAGTCGCCGCTTGCCTCGGGCAGCGTGTACGGTCTGCGTCTGGGCAAGCGCAGCGGCAACACCGACTACGGCCAGGGCAGCAGCACCGGCCGGGGCACGTGGGTGCCGGTGATCAACTCCTATGACGCCAACCTGCGCGCGGCCGCCGCCGATCTGCAGCTCACCGGCTACTATCGTCCGGAAGACGGCAGTGCCGACGGCAAGGCACTGGCCAACGGCATGGTCCGCTTCTGCGCCAACAACACCGGCAACGAAGAGGCCAACCGCAACTGGGGCGAGACCATCTGCGTGACCGACGGCAGTCTTGCCGAAGCCGCGGCCAACACGGCCACGCCGGAAGTGCAGCTGTTCGTGGTGGGCAACAAGGACCTCGCCATGATGGATAACATCGCCTACCAGCCGGGTCGTGGCAACTGGGTCCTCCACGAGGACCGCGATGCGGTGGGTATGACGGGAGACGGTTATCCGTTCAATGACAGCGTCTGGATGTGCCTGGAAGACGGCGCGGACGTGGATACCCTGAGCGACGGTTGTGTACGTATCGCGACGCTCAACGATCTGCACGCGGAGTCCACCGGCGGTTTCTTCGACGCTGAAGGCAAGCACTACTACCTGAGCGTCCAGCACAACGTGACCGGTCACGGCACCATTCTGGACATCACCGGCTGGCGTTGAGGTCAGGGTAGTTGCAGGACGGAGCGGGAGGCCGGTGCCTCCCGCTTCCTTTCCCCGGTTCTCGTTTGACTTGCCCCGGCCGGCGGGATAGCGTCGCCCCATGGCACGCGTTCCCCCGCTTTCCACCTTCTCCATTGCCGCCTGGGATCCCGTCCGTCAGGACTGGGGGGCGGCCGTCCTGTCGAACTACCTCGCCGTTGGGGCCCTGGTGCCCTTTGTCCGTGCGCAGGTGGGGGTGGTACTGACCCAGGCCACGGCAAGCCGGCCGCTGGCCGAAGCGGCGCTGGCCGGTCTGGCCGAAGGTCTGGCCGCCGACGAGGTGCTTGCCGGCGTCATCGGCCGGGACCGCCGTGCCCCCGTGCGGCAGGTGGCGGTGCTGGATTCGAACGGGCGCGCGGCGGTGCATACCGGAGAGGAATGTCGTGAGGAGGCCGGCCACGTGATGGGAGAGCGCTATCTGTGCACCGGCAACACCCTCCTGCCGGGTACCCTGGACGCCATGGGGGCGGTGTTCGAAGCCGCACGCTCGGCCGGGCAGGGGGAATTGGCGGACTGGCTGCTGGCAGCGCTGGCGGCGGGTGCCGCCGCCGGTGGCGATCGGCGCGGGGAACTGGCCGCGGCGCTGCTGGTGGCACGCCCGGACGGCGGCTTCGGGGGCGACAACGACCGCTACGTGGATTTGCGGGTCGATGCTCACGGGCAACCGATTCAGACGCTGCGACGCCTGCTGGCCATTCACCACCTTTATTACCAGGACGCGGCGGCCGAGGCATGGCAGGATCTGCACGAGTTGGACAGCACCGCGCTCGAGGCGCTGGCTCGATCCAGTGGCATTGTCCTGCGGACCTTACAGGCGCGGGACGACGCTGCCATGGAGGGTCTGGTGCACTGGTTCGCCGACCACAATATCGAACATGCCCTGGACCCGGCGGGCTGGCGCGTGCGCCGGGAACTGTCCGTCTATCTGTCGCTGTTCGCCCCGGGCAACGGGGTGCCGTCGAAGTCCTCCCAGTTGCGGGTTTCGAAACGGTAAGGCTCCGGAAGGAACGGGGTCTCCAGCGGCTTCATCGCCCGGTGCTCGACGTCCGCCGGTATCCGGTAGCGGACGAATTCCTCAAGCCCGGCCTGCACGGCGGGAATGTCTCCGTTGAACAGCAGGAACAGGTGGCACAGGTCGCCGGCACCCGTATCCAAGGCTTCGCCCCGGGCCGCCAGCACCCTGAATCCCGATGCCTCCCGTCGCAGCACCAACTCGCCGCTGTTCAGGTGCGCATCGTCGAGGGCCTGGTCCGGCCCGAGAACGGCAATCGGCACCAGCGTACGGCTCGGCACGCCGCTGAAAGGCAGGGGGAAGTCTCCGTCCACCGTCTCCATCGCCCCGGTACGCATGGGAAAATCGTGCCGGCGTGCGGCGTGGTAGACCCGCAGGACGGCCCGCACGGACAGGTTGTGCACCCGCAGGGGAGTGGCGATGTAGAAGGTGACCTGCAGGAAGTCCCTGTCTTCGCAACGCACCACGTCCAGCTTCGGACGGGCAATGATCAAGGCGCGGGAGGGGACGAAGATCTTGAACACGACGGCTCCCAGGAGGATGGCGGGCAGGATCAGGCCGGATACCGCAAGCACCGTATCGATGGCCCGCGCCCCGGTGGCCAAAGCGGGAATCGTGTCTGACTGCAGGCCGTAGAGGAACGCAAAGCAATGCCAGGCGGCTTCCCAGAGCACCGCCGGTGAAAACCCGTGTCGCGAGCTGTTGACGCCCCACCACAGCAGCCCCAGCAGCCCTGCGACCACCGCCGTGAAGGCGATATAGCCGGCAATGAGCGTGGACAGGCGATGGCGGGCCAGCAGGGTACGCAATCGGTCATGGCGTTGCGGGTGGGTCATGGGCGCGGGCTCCGGCTTGGAAGAGGCGGCATTATACCCATTGGGACAGAAGGGTTGGCCCGAACTGAACCAAATGGAATACCGGGAGGGGCGATGGCCGTTTGGAAACCGGTT
>DATFML010000013.1:0-5904 GCA_035266965.1 Gammaproteobacteria bacterium | reverse complement strand
ACCCCGGGCAGACCATTCACCGGGTACCCGGACCGATACACGGGGACGGGCCCTGGAAGGTGGGCGACCATGTCGTGCAGGTGTTGGGATGCCACGGCAGCGATCCCGATCTGGCCGTGGCCTACGAACAATGGCTGAGCTATTTGAGTGCGCCGCAAACGGACTACCCGCCGCCACCTCTGATCGCCGCCATCGCCCGCCGCATGGGGTGCGATACGGGCCCGGAGTGAGCCCGCGCAGCCCGCCGGGCGCGGTTCGGAACACAGCCCGCCGCGGTTGCCGAACAGACTCCGGGGCTATGCCGCCCAGATCGCGTCCGGATCGGGGACCATCCGCAGCGTGCTGGCGTCGCCGGTGCGGCGCCGGCGCTGGGCTGCACCGTGCAGCTCGAGAATGCGTTCCTTGGCGGCCTCGTAGGTCTCGGCATCCAGCACGCCCTCGACCCGCAAGCGGCGATGTTCGCGTAATTCGGCGCTCAACCGTGTTTCGGCGTCCGCACCGCTCTGGCGGCGGGCACGCACGGCCCGCTCCTTCATATCGGCCACGAAGGCCCGCGCCTGCCGACGCCCGGAACGGCACAACCGCAGCTCGGCCACCGGCGCACGGCCGCTGGCGCTGTGCCACACCAACCGCTGCCCGGAACCCAGCAGACCCGCCCACAGGGCGACGACACCGCCGAACAACGCCGCCAGCGTGCCCGGAAACACCGGGTGGGACAGCAACGGACGTCCGGACAGTGCCAGCACGGCCAGCAGCAGCAGGCCTCCGCCGCTCAACACCGCCGCCAGGGCGAACCAGCTCCAGGCGATGCGCGACTCGCGCCGCGGCTCCGGATCGACGTGGCCCAGATCGACCCAATGGGACCTGGGTCGCAACCCGAACTGACTGACCGCCACCGACAGGTAGCGGTCGTTGAAAAGCTGATACAGCCCCCGCTGGCCGGTACACCAGCTGCGTTGTACCAGCTCGCGCTGGGCGACCCACTTGCCGATGGTGGGCTCGCTCACAGCGCCGGAACTCAGGACAGTCTGTTGTTGTGATGACATAGGGCGCCCCCGACTGGCTGCTTCAATTCAAGGCGGGGCGAACCGACACGCCTTCCCGCCCCAAGGACAGCATGGTCCCGGGACGCAGCCGGCGTCCGTGAGGCGGATCACAACCCGAATGGGGCTGGGTCTCAATTTGCGGATCGCGGGGAAGCGCCAGTGGGGAAACCGGACGACAATTGCCGCAGGGGCGGCGCGCACCCCCCCGACGGGCCGGTCGGGGACCTCAACGGCAGGAGGCGTCGGGAGCGGGCCGGCCGTCGCTGTGGCGCCGGTCGTACTCGTCCATCCTGTCGGCGAGGCTCTCCCAGCTGCACTCCTGCAACACCTGGGCCAGGCGATGAACCGCCCCGCTCTTGGCCAGTTTGCGGCGTTCGGCGGGATCCTGGACCCCGTAGAAAGGCAGCATGGTGAAAAACGCCTTGTCGGCGTATTTCGGATTGGGGGTGAGCACGTCCCGCCGACGGGTGTAGAAGGCGTCCTCGTCCGGCGCGCACACCTCACCGAACACGTTGAACTGGCGGCAGGCCACGGGGCGCATGGGATGCACCGAGCACACGCCGTCCACCAGGAACGGGCAGGGATCGCCCTTGCGGTGCGCCCGCAGCTGGCCCTTGAGGGCCTCGCGCCGGGGCCCCTGGAGCTTCTCGGTGACATACCAGGTCAGGCCCACCAACTCGAGGGGATAGACGGGTATGGTCTTGTGCGCCCGGCAGCAGTTGGAGCAGCCCTTGGCACAGGCCAGCTGCCGGCCCTTGCCGCGCTCGCGCCGCACCCCGGCCGCCACGCCCTGGTCGATGATGTAGTAGGCGTCCAGCAGCATGGGCAGCCAGGGGAACACCGCCTCGTCCACACCGAAGGACAGCCGCTCGGGAGCACCGTAGCCGCCATGCTCTGGATCGTTCGCCACCGATCGGTCTCCTGCAAAGGGATGCGGCCCGCGCCGCGAACCGCCCATTATAAGAGCCCGCTGCCGGGCCTGCACGGCCCGTTTCGCGCCCGCAGCGAAGCGGACCGCTGAGCCGGCAACGGGAAGCCCCCTCCGATATGAGCGTCGGGTTTGGTGGTACAGTGACACCCGACGAATGTCCCGGAGCCCTTCCATGGAGCCGAGAACCTGCCTGTGCGGCGCGCAGCCCGACCTGCGCCAGGAAAGCCGTGTCACCGCCGACGGGCGCACCGAAACCCTGTACTGGATCGGTTGCCCGGTATGCGGTCAGCTGGGGCCGAAGGTCTCGGATCTGGGCAGGGACAGGGACACCGCCGTCGCCGAAGCCGTCGCCGCCTGGAACGACAAGCTCAACCAGGTCCGTCCCCTGTAGGACCGGCCGATGGAGCTCGCCGGGCGTCTCAGGGCTTGGAGACGAAGGCGTTGCCCTTGATGTAGAAGCGCAGCAGCCGGCGGGCCCAGTGACCGGCGTAGTCCACGCCGATGCGCGGTCGTTTGACGATGGTGAAGGGCTCCTTTGCGGGCGGCGCCGAGATATGGAAAGCGTCGCTCAGCAGGTCATGGCCGTCCAGTGTCCGGTCGATATCCATGGCCCGGCACAGCAGGCCGGGCCCCTGGGTCCGCCCTTCGATGTTGCGCACCGGTTCCAGGGCCCGCAGCAGCACCGCCGACGCATGACCTTCCGCCTCGGTCACCACATTCATGCAGTGGTACATCCCGTAGATCAGATAGACATAGGCATATCCGGGCGGGCCGAACATGATGCGGGTGCGGCGGGTCAGCCCCCGCGCGGAGTGGGCGGCGCGGTCCTGGGGACCCAGGTAGGCTTCGGTCTCGACGATGCGCCCGACCCGCTGCACCCCGTCGCTGCGGTGCACCAGGTAATGCCCCAGCAATTCCCGGGCCACGGTAACGGTGTCGCGGTCATAGAAGTCCCGCGACAGGGGGGACGTGGGCGGGCTGTAGCGGACACGCTTGGTCATGGAGGCTGGAAACCGCGGGATTGGAGGGCGCCGGAAGCGGTCGACGCCTGTTCGGCGATCACGGACAGCGGCTATTCTGGCCGAATGGGGGCCTGTGCACCACCGCGGACACGGTTGATCACAGTCCCGGCAAGCCCCCACAATGAATGCAGTCAGCCGCAGCGCCCGGCACCGCCGCGGGAACCCTCAGGCGCCGGCGGCACTCAGATAAGCACGCCCAATCCACATCGAGACGACCATGAGCAACGCCGCCACCCAAGCCAATATCGACCGTTTCAACGCCATCGCCGATTCCTGGGACGACAACCCCACCCGCCTGGAACTGGCCCGCGCCGCCGCCGGCGGCATCCTGGAGAACCTGCCGCTCACGGGCAGCGAGCAGGCCATGGAATTCGGCTGCGGCACCGGCCTGGTGACCGCGCTGGTGGCGCCGAACGTGGCCAGTGTGCTGGCGGTGGACAGCTCGTCGGGCATGCTGGAGGTGCTGCAGCGCAAGACGGACGAGCTCGGCCTGCACAACGTGCAGACCTGCGAGGAGGATCTGTCCCGGCGCATCCCGGCGGGCCCGTTCGACCTCATCTTCAGCAGCATGACCCTGCATCACATTGCCGATGTGGCCGCTTTGTTCCGGCGCCTGTCGGCGGCCCTGGCGCCCGGCGGCCGGGTCGCTCTGGTGGATCTGGAGCAGGAGGACGGCAGCTTCCACGGCGATACCGAGGGGGTGATGCATCACGGCTTCGACCCGGCAACCGTGCGCAGCTGGCTGCAGGAGGCGCACTTCGTCGACGCGCACACACACCGGGTGCATGTCCTCAACAAGACCGGCGCCGACGAGCGCCGCCACGACTACCCGATCTTTCTCGCCACCGCCACCAAACCCGCCTGACGGACCGCCTCTGCCGGCGGTCCCACGCACGGACAGCGGGCGCTCAGTCGTCGCCCAGCATCATGGGCCGCGGCTCCGAAGGCCGGGACAGCAGATCCTCGGCCTCCAGCTCGGTGGCCGCAAAAATGATTCGTATGGTCTCGCCGGAGTCGGGCGCCAGCTGGGTTCGCAGCTCGGTCGCCTTCGCCTTGGCCTCCTTGAAGCCCGGGGCGGCGTCCATCTGCTCCAGGACGTTGAGGTGACCGATCTTGTAGACAAAGTAGGGCATGAATCCCCCGCACAGGCTGGCGTTGGCCGGCCGCTGCGCCGCATCCACGGCACGGCCGGCGACGGTTGATTTTCGCTGGGCGGTCATTGTTCGACGCCCCGGCCGTGAATGCAACAGTGCGCCGCTCCCATGGCGGCTGAATCCGCGCCGCCGGGTATGCCGTGGATACCACGATAATGTTCTGGTTATACTTCCCGGAACCCCGCCTCCACAGGGACACGAACAATGAAAAAGACCTTCGCCGCGGTCGCCGCCGCCGTGGTTGTCGCCTACCTCGCCTCGCCCCTGATCATCGGCTTGATAGCCAAGAGGCAGTTTCCCGGGACTCTGAAAGGGTTCAACGGCGGTACACGGGAATGGCAGCCGGACGGCTTCCACCTGGGCTACCGGCACTCTTCGGCCGACAGCACCCTGACCATTCCCGTCTCTGCGGGTGCCCCGCTGGTGATCCATCTCCACCACCACATCACCCAGGGGCTGGGCCCGGACCTGTCCATCATGGAAGTCACCACCACTCCGACGCTTCAAGGCACGACGAAGGAGCGATTGGATCGATTGTTCGCCGGCAAGCGGCCGCTGACCATCGACACGAAGATCTATGCCGACGGCCGCTACACCTCGACCGTGAAGGCATCGGCCATTGCCGATCAACCCCTGCCTGGCAAACCGACCGTACACCTGGCCTTCGCGGGCCTTACCGGCACGGTGAACGGCACTTTCCACCCACACGCGGCGAGCTACCGGCTGACTTCGTCGGGCTTGCGGCTGCGCGACGACAAGACCCGGGTGCGGATCGCCGTCAGCGGCCTGTCGCTGACCGGCAAGGCGCACCTGATCGAGTCCGGTCTGAGCCTGGGGGGCGGCAGTTTTTCCGTGGACAGGCTGGTCGTCGCGCCCACGGGGAAACCGGCCACCGAAGTGGACGGCATGGGGTTTACCGTCAAGGTGCAACGGGAACACGACGGCCTCGGCTTTCTGTACGACATCCACATGGCCCGACTGTCGGGCCCCCCGGACCTCAAGGTGACGAACCTGGCGCTGGAGATTGCGGGCCATCGCCTGGATGAAAAGAGCACCGCACGGTTCACCAGGCGGCTGGCCGCCATCAGCCGCCTGCACCTGCCCCCGGCGCAGGCCGGCGCCAGGTATCGGGACGCCCTGCACAGCGTGGCCGGCGGCTTCCTGGCCCACTCTCCCGAGATCCGCATCCGTCGCCTGGCTTTCGATCTGCCCGCCGGCAGGGTGCGGGCGAATGCCGACGTGCGCTTCGACGGCACCGGCTTCAAGTCCGTGGCCGACCCACGCAACATCCAGCGCCTGTCGGTGGAGGCAGCCGTCGAAGCCCCGGCCACGGCGGTCAGGGCCTTGCTGGTCGGGCTGATGCATCCCAAGGCGGTCGCCTATGCCAAGGCGGTCAAACCCGACGCCACACCGGCACAGGTGAACGCGCTCACCGCCCGCATGGCCGACCAGACCATCCGGAACCTGCTGGCCAGAGACCTGCTGCAGAGCAAGGGCGGCACCTACGCCTCCGCACTGGCCTTCCGGCACGGCGCTCTGAGCGTGAACGGCCAACCCATGGCCCTGCCGTCGTTGCCGACGAGCGGGCGTTGAAGCACGCATGGACCACTAGTGTAGTGTTTCGTTCTGTTTGGAACTTAAACGGCTGTTGGCACGGATAACCTTCTGTAGGATGTCGCGTGCGCTCTTGGTCCAGATGAACGGTTTGGGATTGATGTTGTAGTGAGCAATGTATTCGTCGATGGCGGTAA
>DATFML010000012.1:0-8029 GCA_035266965.1 Gammaproteobacteria bacterium | reverse complement strand
AGGGTGCGGATGGAGCCGGAGTGGATGATCTCCAGGCGGCCTTCCACCACGAACAGGTAGTCGTTGTCGGCGCCGCCGGCGATCTGGAAGATCTCACCTTTGCGCATTTCCATGAATCGCACGATGCTGGCCACTTCGTTGAGCCGCTCCGGCGAGAGCAGGTTGAAGGGCTGGTAGTGATGGGCCAGGCGGTCGAGGACGTGCTCCAGTTTTGTACTGAACATAATAGCTCCTTTGGGTTTTTCGGTTCTTGTCTTGGCGCGGCTTTTTATTCTTATAGAAAGTTGACCGGTATCTTCAGGTAGGACACTTCGTTGCCCTCGGGGACGGGCAGGGAACCGGCGTTGATGTTGACCTGCAGGCTGGGGAACAGCAGGCGCGGTGCCGACAGCTTGCGGTCCCGGGCGGCGATCTTGTCGACGAAGTCCTGTTCGGACAGACCGGCGGGCAGATCCACATTGGCGCGTTTGGAATCGCCGATGGTGGTCAGGTATTGGACCTCGCGGTTGGACGGGTAGTCGTGGCCCACGTAGACCTGGGTGTCGTCGGGCAGGGTATAGAGCTTTTCGGTGACCGAGCGGTGGAGGTCTCTGGCGCTGCCGCCGGGAAAATCGCAGCGGGCCACGCCGATGTCCGGGGCGAACAGCACATCACCGGTGAACAGGGCGTTGTCGATTCTGTAGGTCAGGCAGGCGGGGGTGTGGCCGGGGGTGTGCAGCACGTCCACCCGCAACGTGCCGGCGTCCAGGCGGTCGCCGTCCCTTAATAGGCGGTCGAACTGGCGGCCGTCGGTGGGAAAGCCGCTGTCCAGGTTGAAGGTGTCCTTGAACACCTGCTGGACCGCGCGGATGTTCTCACCGATGGCGCAGGGGGCCCCCAGACGTCTTTTCAGCTCCGCGCCGCCGCTCATGTGGTCGGCGTGTACGTGGGTTTCCAGTATCCAATGCACCGTGAGCCGCTGGTCCCTGATGAAGGCCTCGACCTTGTCGATGGAGTCGGTGAAGGTGCGCCAGGGGGTGGTATCGAGGTCCAGCACCGGATCGATGACCACCGCGTCCCGGCTGGCTTCGTCGTACACCACATAGCTGAGGGTGCAGGTGCGCCCCTCGTCGAAAAACGCTTGTACCGGCATGGCGGCTCCTCATGGTGGTTGGCGCGGCCCGTTGCGGGCCGCACGGTCTTCTTGTTGGGGCGCCTGCCTCGGCGGACGGCGGCGGTTTTCAGGCTCTAACGGCGGTCCGCTGCAGTACTTGAGGAAATTGGTCGGAAATCAGGACCGGGTGAAAAGTACAGCGATTTGAAGACAATAGCGGATCACGCAACTCAACAAGAAAAGGGGTCGGTGACAAATGAGAATCATTTGTCACCGACCCCTTTTTTTCCTTTTTTCCTGCGGAGCGGGCGTCGTGGCGGTCAGCCCGGGTTACGGCTGTTTGAGGTGGGCGTTGAAGAAGGCGATGGTGCGCTTCCAGGCAAGCTCGGCGGCGGCCTCGTCGTAGCGCGGCGTGGTGTCGTTGTGAAAGCCGTGGTTCACATCCGGATAGATATAGGCGGTGAACTGCTTGTGGGCCGCCTTGAGCTCCCTTTCGTAGGCGGGCCAGCCGCTGGTGACGCGTTTGTCCAGGCCGGCGTAGTGCAGCAGCAGGGGTGCGTGGATGCTCGGCACCTCATCCGCGCTGGGTTGCGGTCCGTAGAACGGCACGGCGGCCGCCAGATCCGGCAGGTGCACGGCCATCTGGTTCGCCACCCCGCCGCCGTAGCAGAAGCCCACCACGCCCACCTTGCCGGTGCAGTCGGGCCGGTCCTTCAGGTAGCGGAACCCGGCCATGAAGTCCTGTAGCATCTTGGCCGGGTTCAGGGTGCGCTGCATCTTCTTGCCGGTCTCGTCGTCGCCGGGGTAGCCGCCCAGAGAGGTGAGGCCATCGGGGGCCAGCGCCATGAAGCCGGCCACCGCCAGGCGCCGGGCCACGTCTTCGATGTAGGGGTTGAGCCCGCGGTTTTCGTGCACGACCACCACGCCGGGCAGTTTGGCGGTGGCGCCGGCGGGACGGACCAGGTAGGCGTGCACCTTGTCGTAGCCCTTGGGCGACTCGTAGTCGATGAACTGGGCTTTGATGTGCTGGTCGTCGGGCGGAACCTGTGTGGCGAACGCATACTGGGGCGAGAGCATGTCCAGCAGGGATGCGGCGGTGAGCCCGCCCACCGCGTACCTGCCGGCCTTTTCCAGGAACTCGCGGCGGCTGATCACGTCGTGGGCGTAACGGTCGTACAGGTCCAGCAGCCGCTGATCGAAATCACGGGCTTTCTTGCGCGTCATGGGGTACTGCTCCTCTTGCTGGGTCGGGCCCAATTGTTCCCAATGTTAACCAACGGGGATCGCTCCGTTTTTTTTAAATCAATCCATGGTCGGGGCTGATGGTCACTTGGACTCCTTCGATTCCTCGTACCGGGGGTCCGTCTTGAGGGTGAAATCCAACCCGCCGGGGTGGGTGCCTTCCGGGACGCGGTAACGAATGAAGTGCATACCCAGGGCGGTATGGCAGGCATTGCATCCCTTCACGGCTTCGGCAAAGCGTGGATTGAACTCGGCAAGGTTCTTCTTTTCGATGGCCTCGCCGACGGGATCCAAGTGGGTGTGCTCGAAGGCCTTGAGCATCCCGGCCCGCTGGGGCCTTGTCGCTTCGGCCACTTCCAGTGCCTCGCGCAGCTCCTTGAGCTGATACTGGGCCAGGCCCCAGTTGCCACCGTTGGCCGCCCGGTAGGCGTTGGTGAACCGGTAGCCGACCTCGTGCATCACCACCCCCAGCCCGGGCTGGATGGCGGCCAGCGCATCGACGCGGCTTTCCAGGCTGCCGTGATAGATGTTCCGCTCCGAGTCCGCGGCGAGCACGGTGGTGCCCAGCCCGAATGTCGCCGCAAGCCACATCCATGTTCTCAGCTTCATGCCACCTCCCCGCCAACCTGGACCTGTCCGCTCTTTGCGGCTGTAAGTGCCTGCTGATAAAGACGAATTGTACCGACCCTGGCGGCCCGGTCCGGGCCCATAAGGACTGCGCCCCCGCCGTGCCGACGAGTAGTGGAATTATAGTGAAAATACGGTAAATTCAACCCAAGTTTCCGTTGTTCCGGTGCAGGTCTCGAAGGGCTGTGGTCGCCAAGGAAGAAAAGGGGTCGAAGAAAAGGGGTCGGTGACAAATGAGAATCATTTGTCACCGACCCCTTTATTGGGTTTGGGGGTGAGCCGTGGGGACTGACGACCGAGAGGCGCGGACCTGGCCGGTGAGCGGCTCGTGGCTGGCGGTGTTGCCCCTAGGGCTGTTCGCGGCATTGGTGTGGGGTCTGGTCGCGGTGCCTCTGCCCTGGCATGGGACTGTGTCATGGGTGCCGAGTCTGGGCGTGAACCTGGACTGGCGGGTGGACGCCCTGTCGGCGCAGTTTCTGCTGCTGATCACGGGTATCGGCACGGTGGTGTTTCTGTACGCCGGCGGCTACCTGGCCCATACGCCCCGTGCCGGCCGCCTGTACGGTGTGCTGCTGCTGTTCATGGCGGCCATGATCGGGGTGGTGAGCGCCGACCACCTGCTGGTGCTGTTCCTGTGCTGGGAGCTCACCAGCCTCACCTCGTTCTTTCTGGTGGGTTTCAAGCACACCGACGCCGCGGCGCGGGCCTCGGCGCGCCAGGCGTTGTTCGTCACCCTGGGGGGTGGATTGGCGCTGCTGGCGGCGTTCATTCTGCTCCACCAGATCACCGGCAGCTGGTCCCTGCATACCATTGCCGCCTCGGGGCCCCTGCTGGCCGCCGATCCTCGCCTGCCGGCGGTGCTGGCGCTGCTGTTCATCGGCTGCTTCACCAAGTCGGCTCAGTTTCCGTTCCATTTCTGGCTGCCCAACGCCATGAGCGCGCCCACGCCGGTCAGCGCCTATCTGCATTCGGCCACCATGGTGAAGCTGGGCATCTACCTGCTGGCGCGCCTGGATCCGGCCTTCAACGATCTGCTCATTTGGGAAGCGGTGCTGGTGGGCGTGGGGACCGTCACCGCTGTGTGGGCGGCGGTGCTGGCCCTGCGCGAGCGGGACCTGAAGCGCATTCTGGCCCGCTCCACGGTGTCGGCCCTGGGCACGCTTACCCTGCTCATCGGACTGCCCAACGAAGGCGCCGCTCTGGCGGTGATCGCCTTCCTGTTCGCCCACGCCCTGTACAAGGCGCCGCTGTTCTTCGTGGCCGGCAACATCGACCATGCCACCGGCACCCGCAGCATCGACCACCTGATGGGTCTGCGCCGGCGCATGCCCTGGACCACGGTGACGGCCGTGCTGGCCGGTCTTTCCATGGCGGGGCTGCCGCTGTCGTTCGGCTATGTGGCCAAAGACGTGGTGGGCACTGCCAAGTCCGGCGCCGACCTGATGGTGGTGGTCAGCTACGGGTTGCTGTTCGTCAACGCGGTGGCCGTGGCGGTGGCGGCGGTGGCCGCGATCCGGGTGTTCTGGGGGCCTATGAGCCCCGCCTTCCACAAGGTGCGGGAAGTGTCATGGTCCATGCGGCTGCCGCCGCTGTTGATCGCTCTGGCCGGCTTGGAGTTCGAGTTCCTGCCGCGCTTCATCGATCCGCTGCTGATAAGTGCAGCGCAGGTCATGGCCCCCGGCGCCGACGTGGGCCGGCTCGCGGTGTCGCACCCGTTCGGTAGCGGATTGACGGCGGTGGAAGTGACTCTGGCCATCGGTCTGGTGCTGTTCGTGTTCTGGGAGCGGTTGCACCGTTGGCTGGGCCGTTGGGCGCACCTGGACCGGTTCGGCCCGGCGGCTGTCTTCGATGCGCTACTGGGTGCGCTGCCCCGCGTCGCTGCCTGGCATACCCGCACGCTGCAGCACGGCTGTCTGGACGGCTACCTGCGCCTGACGGTGACCGGGCTGCTGGCGCTGGGGGCCGCCGGTTGGTGGGCGGCGGGATTCCCGTGGCCGTCGGCGTATCCCGCCGGCGCGGGCCGTTGGGATTTGGTGGCGGCCGCGATTTTGATCGCGGCGGGGGCGCTGGCGGCGCCGTTTCTGCGCGACCGTCTGGCACTGTTGATGGCGGTGGGGTTGGTGGGCTACGGCAGCGCGGCTCTGTTCTTGTTCGCCGGTGCGCCCGATGTGGCGTTTACCCAATTCGCGGTGGAGACGGCGCTGGTGGTGGTGGCATCGGCGGTGCTGCCCCGTTACGGGCACGCGGTGCGTTACGCGGAGCCCCGGGTGCGCAACGCGCTGCTGGCCGCCGCGACCGGTTTCGGCGCTTTCGTGCTGCTGGCCGGCATGTTTGCGCTGCCGGCCGATACGAGCCTGGCGCACTGGTTCGCCGCCCACAGCCTGCCGGAGGCCCACGGGCGCAACGTGGTGAACGTGGTTCTCGTGGACTTCCGTGCTCTGGACACCTTGGGCGAGATCACGGTGGTGCTGTTCTCCGCACTGGCGGCCTGGCCGCTGTTGCGCGGGCTGGGTCACCGGGAACGGGGCGCCACCACGCCGCGCGCCGTGATGCTGGAGCGGGTGGCAGGTGCCGCCTACTGGATCATGCTGGCCGCTGCGGCTTGGCTGCTGCTGCGGGGCCACAATGCGCCGGGCGGCGGCTTCATCGCGGCCCTGGTGGCGGTGGCGGCAACGGCGTTGGTCGCCATCGTCTACGGTCCCGGCGCAGCGCGACGGCGGCTGCCCCTGCGGCCCGTGACTCTGGCCGCGGCGGGTGTGCTGCTGGCCCTGCTCAGCGGTCTGCCGGGTGCGATAAGCGGCCAGCCGTTTCTGACCCATCTGTGGTGGACCGTGCCCCTGGGCGGCGGCTTCAAGCTTTCCACTGTGCTGCTGTTCGACCTGGGCGTGTTCTTTGCGGTGTGGGGTGCGCTGGCGGCGTATTTGCTGGCGTTACTGGATGATCGGAAGGAGGGGGAATGATCCTCTGGGTGCTCATGGCTGTTTCGATCGCCGTCGCCGCGGGCGTGTATCTTGCCCTGTCCCGTGATCTTTTCCGGGTGGTGGTGGGACTGGCCCTGCTGGGGGCGGCGGTGAACCTGGTGGTGTTCGCCGCTGGGCGCCTGGCGTCGCGCACGCCGCCGTTGTTGACGGCGGCATCGGACGTGTCGGCGGCCGCCGCCGCGGATCCCCTGGCCCAGGCCCTGGTGCTCACCGCCATTGTGATCAGTTTCGCCCTGCTGTGTTTCGCTCTGGTGCTGGGGGCACGGTTGCGCCGCGCCAGTGGGAGCGACGATGTCCGCGCGCAGCGGGCCGCGGAGCCGTCCGCCGCCGACCCGGTGAAGCCGCCGGAGCTGGAGGACTGATGCTGGTCCTAAGTCCCCTGCTGGTGCCCTTGTTGACCGCGCTGCTGGCCGTGGCGCTGTCCCGTCACCCACGCGCCCAGCAATGGCTGAGCGTGGTCGGCGCGACGGTGCTGATGCTGTGCGCGCTGGCGTTGGCGGTGCAGGTTGGTGCAGCGGGTCGGGTATCGGTGGCCCTGGGCGGTTGGCCGCTGCCTTACGCCATCGAATTCACGGCCGACCGGCTGAGTGCGGTGCTGGTGGTGATCAGTGCGGTGCTGGGTCTGGTGGTGCTGGTGTACCAGCACAGCAGCGCGGACCCGGCCCCTGCGTCACCCATGCTGCATCCGCTGGTGCACGGCCTGCTGGCGGCGGTGGGCGGCGCCTTTCTGTCTGCGGACCTGTTCAACCTGTACGTATGGTTCGAACTCATGCTGATGGTGGTGCTGGGGCTGCTGGTGCTGGGGGGCGGGCGCCGGCACCTGGAGGCGGCCTTCAAGTACTTCGCGCTGAACATGGTGGGCACGCTGTTGTTGCTGGCGGCGGTGGCGTTGCTCTACAGCGCCACCGGGCAGCTCAACTTCACGGCGTTGGCCGAGGCGGCGCGGCACCCTGCTGTTCATGGCGCCATGCCCGTGTACGTGGCGTTGCTCGCTGTTGCCTTTTTGCTCAAGGCGGGGGCGTTCCCCCTGTTCTGCTGGTTGCCCGCCAGCTACCACACCCTGCCGGCGCCGCTGCTGGCGCTGATCGGCGGGCTGGTCACCAAGGTGGGTGTGTACGTGCTGCTGCGTCTGTCCGGGCAGGTGTTCTTGGACACGCCCGCGGTGTTCTACGATGCCCTGGGGTGGATCGCGGTGATCACCATGGTCAGCGGTGTGCTGGGGGCCGCCTACCACTGGGATCTGCGCCGCATCCTGGCCTTTCACATCATCAGCCAGATCGGTTATCTGCTGCTGACGGTGGCTCTTGCCAGCCCCGGCGCCGGGGCGGCGGGGCTGTTCTTCCTGGTGCACAACATCCTGGCCAAGGCGGCGCTGTTTCTCATTGCAGGCATCATCTGGCGCAGCGCCGGTCACTACGACCTGCGCCGCATCGGCGGGCTGTATCCCGCCCGCCCGGCATTGGCACTGCTGTTTCTGGTGGCCGCGTTCTCCCTGGTGGGGGTGCCGCCCAGCTCCGGGTTCTGGGGCAAGTTCCTGCTGGTGCAGCAGGCCTTCGAGGCGGGCCGTTACGTCTGGGGTGGCTTTGCCCTGGCAGTGGGGGCGCTGACCTTGTACTCCATGGTCAAGATCTGGCTGGAGGGCTTCTGGAAACCGCACCCGGATGCCGACCGGCTGGCCATACGCGCTTCCCGTTTGGAGCCCGCCTACGCCGCGGTGCTCGTGCTGGTGGGTCTGCTGCTGGCGCTGGGACTGTATCCCCAACCCTTCGTGCACTATGCGCAGCTGGCGACGGTCGGCTTCTGGGCGGGGGGGACGCCATGAGCAGGATGCAGGCCCTGATGGTGTTGCTCTGGCACTTCGGGCGGGCGCTGATGCTGTCCAGTTGGGCCACCGCTCGCCTGATCCTGTTCGAGTCCGACGCGCCCCGGCGCGGCTTCGCCCGTTTGGAATACGGGGATCTGAGCGAGAGTGGGGCGGTGCTGTTGGCCGCCCTGGTGACCCTGACGCCGGGCACCAGCACGGTGGACATCGATACCGAACGCCGGGAGCTGCTGCTGCATGTGCTCGATGGTGCGGATCTGGACG
>DATFML010000011.1:0-3526 GCA_035266965.1 Gammaproteobacteria bacterium | reverse complement strand
CACGTAGCAGGCCGCAGAAGACAACACCTGCGCGAACAAGCGCTCGGCGAAGGAACCGGTACCACAGCCCAGCTCGAACACCGCCCCGGCGTGCTCGAAGCCGCCATGGGTGATCAGGTCGCGCAGCGCCGGTCCTTCGTAGAACCACTGCCAGTCCTGCTTGCGGCCGAAGCGATCGTAGAAGGCGCGCACCTGGTCCGTTGTCAGCAATCGCTCGGGCATGCTTCGACCTGTGTGACGGGAGGCCACCCTACTCGGACAGCGCCGCGGCGACGCCGGGTCTGGACTGCATCCGCTCGTTCCAGCGTTCGATATTGGGCAAACTCGCCAACGGGATGTCCGCAAAATCCTCCAGCATCGGCATCCACGGCAGCAACGCGAAATCCGCGATCGAACACTCGCCGGCCACATACTCGCTCCGGCCCAGCTGTGTCTCGATCACCGACGCCGCCTCGGCCAGCCGCTGCCGGCCCGCCTGCGCCATGGCCTCACCGGCGTCGTCCGGGGCATACATCAGGTGGTAGAGATTCACCAGGATCGGCCCGACGGTGGCCGCTTCGTACAACAGCCACTTGAGGACGTCGGCGCGCGCCGGTTGTGCCGTCGGCAGAAACCGGCCGCTCTTTTCGGCGAGGTAGATGAGCATGGCGCCCGTTTCGAACACGTTCGCACCGCTGTCGCTATCGGTCAGGGCGGGGACGGCACCGGTGGGATTGATGGCCAGATATTCCGGGCGTCGATTGGCACCTTCATGGAGATCCACCCGCACCGGCTCGTAGGCCAGGCCGGTCTCGGCAAGCATGACACGGATCTTCTGCCCGTTGGGGCTGGACGCGGTGGTGTACAGGGTGATCATCCGAGTCTCCTTTGCGGAAGCCCCGGCGCGGCGCACGGGCGGCCGCCGGGTTATCGGTTCTTGTTGTTGGCGATCGGCACCCCGTTCCCGCCAATGCACGGCTGACCACTGTCTGGACAATGCAGAGCGGGGGGCGGCGCTCGATACCGGCAATGCCCGTCCCTTGCCGGCGACGGCTATGGGACGGGCAACCGCCGGGGGAGCATATCAGGATCCCGGGCCGGAGGGGGAAGCAGCCCGTCGGACACGGATTTCCGAAAGCCGGTAATGGATGATTCAGGCCGGCTTGTCTGCACCGGCGCGGTGTCGGGTCAGCGCCCCCCGAGCGAACGGCAGGACCGTTCAGTCCCCCCGCCCTGCGCCGCCATCGTCAAGCGTTCGGCGCTGCGCCTGCTAGTGCTGATAGCCGAGCGGCTCCGTGATCCGCTGACCGGGCGGCGCGGGATGCTTGAGCTGTTCCCGGGCCTGCAGAGCGGCGTACCTGTTCGGGTAACAGGACTTCATCTGCACACAGCCCGCCAGCGCCCCCGCAACCGTTGCGGCGCACAGCCCGACAGCCAGGGCACGGCGGATCATGCCGATCATCCTCCGCAAGGTCGTGGGCACGCGCACGTCGAAGGGCTCGAGCGGCGCCGCACGGGGAAGTCGCGTGGTAGGCTCCGCATCCAAGTGCAAGACCGGGCCGGGCCGCAGGAAAGTCGCGGGGAAGGACGGGAACGGGGCCCCGCGCCGACCATGGCCCGTGCCCAACCGCAGCGGACTATACTCAGAGTGAAACGATCCCGGGATTGGGTGGGGGGACCGGTCATGAAATCGCCGCTATTACCAGCCGTGCTGGCGGGCTCAGCATTGTTCATCGCTGTACCGGCATTGTCGCAGACGCCGTTGCGCACGCCGGACCAGACGCGCAGCCAGTCACGGACGCGGGACCAGCTCCGTGATCAGCAGATCTACGGGCACCAGTTGATGACGCCGCAGGAACGGGACCGCTATCGGGACCGCCTGCGAGCCGCCCGCTCGGAGCACGACCGCGCACGCATCCGCCAGCAGCACATAGAGCGCATGCAGGAGCGGGCCCGACAACGCGGCATGAGCCTCGGCCCGCCGCCGATGCGCCGTCCCACGAGCCCGCCCGCCGGCGGCCGGATGGGACCGGGCGGCGGGAGCGGCTCGCCCATGGGACCCGGTGGGCGCCGTTGACCCGTACCCGTGCAGAGCCGGCGCACCGGTTGGCAGCCACCACGGGCATCGGAACGCCACCGGACGCCAACCTGGCGACGTTGACCAACGGCACCGGTTCGGGGAAGGGAAAGCCGCGGAGGACGAGCCGCGCCTGATTGAAGCCCGTCTCAAACGCGTGGATCGGCCGTCAGGACAAGGCGCGCATTTTACGGGGCGGCAACTGAGCACCCCGGCGCGCCGCGCATTCTGAGACGGGTTGCAGCACGTGGGTGGGATTCGGCGGGCTCCGGATCGGGCCCGCCTGCCAACCTCGGAACGGGCGGCGGGCCAGGGACCCGCCGCCCCGTCGAGATGTCAGACGCAGCCGGTGGGCTTGGGCAGGCCACCGTATTTGGTGATGGGCTTCATGGGCCCCGTCGACCACTGCTTGAAGAGCACCTTCTGATCCTCACCGATGTATTTGGCGAACTTGCGGATCGGTGGCACCACACTGAACTCGTCGAAGTACTCGCGAGCCTTGAGTATCTGGTCCCACTTTCCGTCATCCAGTTCGATTCCATCGGCTTCGGCCATCGCCTGTGCGATTTCGGGGGTCCAGGCATTCATGTCGGTGAGATAACCGTCACCGTCGCGTTCGGGAAGCATCGTCACATCCTCATCTTGGTGTTGGTAGAAACGGACCGGCGGCTCCAAACACAGCCCCGCCATAAGTAACAAGCCCGGCAAACCCGGGCAGACTGATGGTATTTATAGCAATACCCAAGCAATTTGGTCAAGATTTAGAGGGCTTTTTTACGGCCTGCGACTGTCACTCCACGGGGTTGCGCAGCGTACCGATGGGCTCGATGGTGATGGCCACCTCGTCGCCGCCCCGCAGATACCGGGGCGGCTCGAACCCCATGCCCACCCCGGCGGGCGTGCCGGTCGCGATGATGTCGCCCGGCTCCAGGGTCATGGTGGCAGCCAGGGTCTGCACCAGGGTGGGAATATCGAAGATCAGCTGATCGAGCCGCCCGTCCTGGCGGAGCTCTCCGTTGACACGGGTCTGCACGCACAATGCGGTCACGTCCGCGACTTCGTCGGCGGTCACGATGACCGGCCCCATGGGACAGAAGCCGTCCAGGCTTTTGCCCAGGAACCACTGCTGGTGGCGGAACTGCAGGCCGCGGGAGGTGGCGTCGTTGATGATGGTGAAACCGTAGATGTGGTCCCAGGCGTCGGCGGCCGCGATATCCCGGCCGCCACGACCGATCACCACCGCCAATTCCCCCTCGTAGTCGGTGGTATCGGTGGGGTCCAGGCGTGTCGGAATGGGCTGGCCGGGACCGATGACCGCGGAGGTCGCCTTGGTGAAGAAGATCGGCACTTCGGGCAGGCCCTGCCCGTCACCACGGGTGGCGATGGCGCGAACCTCCTGGACATGGTCGCGGTAGTTCTTGCCCACGCAGAAGATGTTCCGGGGCGGACGGGGAATGGGCGCCAGCAGCA
>DATFML010000010.1:0-3249 GCA_035266965.1 Gammaproteobacteria bacterium | reverse complement strand
CCGGCCTCGTCGAGGCCCTGGAAGCCGGCGACGACGCAGACGCGACCGTCGTCGAGCTGCGCATGCAGGCGTGAGGCGTCGATATCGAGGATGCGCGCCTTGGTGTGCGCGGAGTCGGTAAGAATCCCGGCCTGGCCGCCGGTAAACGAGCGCGCCGGGCAGCCGAGCTTCTGCAGCGCCATGCTGAGCAGGGCGATGGTTACCTGCTCTCCGGTGGACAACAGCACGTCGAATTCGCGGGGATCGGGGTGGGAATCGATGCTCTTGGCCAATCCGACCAGCCGGTTGGTTTCTCCGCTCATGGCCGACACGACCACCACCACCTCGTTGCCCTGCTCCCGGAAGCGGTGGATTTTTTCGGCGATTGCCTGAATACGTTCAGGCGTACCCACGGAGGTGCCGCCATATTTCTGTACGATCAGGGCCATGTGTATGAGCGTGTCGGGATTGGTCCGGGCGGAACGTGCGGCAAAGGGGCAGATTAAACTACAAAATGGAGCAGGATTAAACCGTCTGTCCGGCTCCGAGTCGCTCGCGCACCCAATCAACCACCGATTGCAGGGCAGTATCCACGTGTTCAGGCTGGTTGCCACCGGCCTGGGCCATGTCCGGGCGGCCGCCGCCGCGCCCGCCCACCTGTTGGGCGACCGCGTTGACCAACTCGCCGGCCTTGATTCTGTCGGTCCGGTCTTTGGTGACACCGGCCGCCAGACTCACCTTCTCGCCATCGACCACCGCCAACACGACGGCAGCCGTACCGAGCTTGTTCTTCAGCTGATCGACCGTGTCGCGCAGCACCTTCGGGTCGGCGCCGTCGAGGCGCGCGGCCAGCACCTTGGTGCCGTCCACATCCACGGCCTGAGTGGTGAGATCGGTTCCCTGCTGGCTGGCGAGCTTCGCCTTGATGCGCTCCAGCTCCTTCTCCAGCTTGCGGGTCCTTTCCACCAACTGACTGACTTTCGACTGAGCATCGTCGCGACCGGCCTTGAGCAGATCGCCGATCCTCTGCAACGCTGCCTCGGTCTCCCGTACGTAATCCAGCGCCCGCTCTCCGGTTACCGCTTCAATGCGGCGCACCCCGGCAGCAACACCGGCTTCGGAAACGATCTTGAAAAACCCGATGTCACCCGCCCGGCGCACATGGGTGCCACCACACAGCTCCACTGAGAAATCGCCCATGGTGAGCACCCGCACCTGTTCGCCGTACTTTTCGCCGAACAGAGCCATGGCGCCCGCCTCCATGGCCTGGTCGATGGGCATCACCTCGGTTTCCACGTCGGCGTTCAGACGTATCTGCTCGTTGACCAGCCGTTCGATGGTCTCCAACTGGCCGGCCGTCACCGGTTCGAAATGGGAGAAATCGAACCGCAGCCGGTCGGGCTCCACCAGCGAGCCTTTCTGCTGCACATGCTCACCCAGCACCTTGCGCAGGGCCGCATGCAGCAGATGGGTGGCCGAATGATTCAGCATGATGGCGCGGCGGCGGGCCGCGTCCACGTGCGCCTCGACGGTGTCCCCCACCTGCAGAACGCCGCCTTCCAGGATGCCGATGTGGGCGTGTACGCCGCTGCCCTGTTTCTTGGTGTCCTGCACCGCAAAACGGGCCGCGGCGGTTTCCAGCACGCCGGTGTCACCCACCTGGCCGCCGGACTCGCCGTAGAACGGCGTGTGGTCGAGCACCACCACGCCCTGCTCTCCGGGCTCCAGTCGCTGCACGGGCTCCCTGCCGCGCAGCAACGTCGTCACCGTGGCCCGGTCCACGAGGCGGTCGTAGCCGGTGAAATCGGTGACGCCTTCCAGGTCCAGGCCGGCGCCGTAGTCCGCCCCGAACTGACTGGCCGCCCGGGCGCGCTCGCGCTGGGCCGCCATCTCCCGCTCGAACCCGGCCATGTCCAGGGTAAGGTCACGCTCGCGGGCGATATCGGCAGTCAGATCCACGGGAAAGCCGTAGGTGTCATAGAGTTTGAACACCGTCTCCCCCGGAATGACCGTCCCGGAGAGCCGCGCGATATCCTCTTCCAGGATCCGCATGCCCTGATCCAGGGTCTCGGCGAAGCGCTCCTCCTCCTGGCGCAGCACCCGCTCCACCTGATCGCGGGCGCGAACGAGCTCCGGATAGGCCGCACCCATCTCCTCGCACAGGGTGCCCACCAGTCTGTAGAAGAAGGCTCCCTGTATGCCCAGCCGGCTGCCATGGCGCGCGGCACGACGGATGATGCGGCGCAGGACGTAACCGCGGCCTTCGTTGCTGGGCAACACGCCGTCCAGAATCAGGAACGCACAGGAGCGGATATGGTCGGCGATCACCCGCAGGGAGCTGTTGTCGAGATCGGACAGGCCGGCCATATCGGCGGCCGCGCGCATCAGGTGCTGGAACATTTCGATGTCGTAGTTGCTGTGCACGCCCTGCATGACCGCAGCCAGCCGTTCCAGCCCCATGCCGGTGTCCACCGACGGTTTGGGCAGCGGCGCCATGGTGCCGTCGGCGCCCCGGTCGTATTGCATGAACACCAGGTTCCAGATTTCCACGTAGCGGTCGCCGTCGGCATCCGGGCTACCGGGCGGCCCGCCCGCCACCGACGGACCATGGTCGTAGAAAATCTCGGAGCAGGGTCCACAGGGCCCGGTGTCGCCCATGGACCAGAAGTTGTCCTTGGCGCCGATGCGGGCGAAGCGCTCCGGAGCGACACCGATTTCCTTCAGCCAGATGTCGGCGGCCTCGTCGTCCTCCTCGAAGACGGTCACCCACAGTCGCTCCGGGGGAAGCCTCAGGACCCCGGTCAGAAATTCCCAGGCATAGCCGATGGCTTCGCGCTTGAAGTAGTCGCCGAAGCTGAAGTTGCCCAGCATTTCGAAGAAGGTGTGATGGCGGGCGGTATAACCGACGTTTTCCAGATCGTTGTGCTTGCCGCCGGCGCGCACGCAGCGCTGACTGCTGGCGGCGCAAGTGTAGGCGCGCTTCTCCCGGCCGAGAAACACGTCCTTGAACTGGACCATGCCGGCATTGGTGAACAACAGGGTCGGATCGTTGGCCGGCACCAGCGGGCTGGACGGGACGACCTCATGCCCCCGCTCCCGAAAATAATCGAGAAATGCCTGACGAAGTTCGGCGCTGCTCTTCATGATCAGCCCGCATACTGCATCAGCATCCGGGATGCTGGCGCAGGACAGGTGCGGCTGGGCGCCGCTCTGGAACGCAAGTCATAGCGACGGCTATGACTTGCGTGAAGGGCAAGCACAGGCGTGGCT
>DATFML010000009.1:0-2072 GCA_035266965.1 Gammaproteobacteria bacterium | reverse complement strand
TGCGGCGCTCCGCGCGATCCGCCAATCGACCAGTTGACCAAATGGCCAATGCGGCGCCGTCGCCGTTTCTGACCTGAGACCTCCGACTTCTGGCCTCCGACTTCCGACCTCTGATCTCTTCCGTTGCCTTTCGCCTCCGCGCTTGGGGCCGTTGGTCTTCCGGGCCGAAGGCCCGGTAAGGATTTAGCCGGAGCCGCCAGGCTCCGGGAGGCGATGCCCCTCCATCCAGAGGCCCGACGGGCCGACACATTGTCCCGCCGGATTTTTTTCCTTGCGGCCGGGGCGGCGCGGGTGTATCTGTGGTGGTCGATGGGGTACGCCGGGTCGGACAATTCGGGCATGGGAAACGCCACCGCGGCCGACCGGCCGGCCGAGGAAGACAGGACAGGGACAGAAATAGGTGACTGTCCCTATTATCCCCGCCGCCGTATGGCAGCAGGCCAGTGGAATCAAATTTCCTATCAGTCCCTCACGGCCCTTCGGGCCACCCGCAGATGATGAAAATGGGGCGTCGTGCGGTAGACTGACGTCGTGGAACCGGCGCGGTCAGCAGGCCGGCTTACTGTGGTGCTTCGAGCCCGTCTATCAGTCTGGCCGGGACATCGCTTCGAACCCCAGATTGTTGCCCGCGTCGTTCGCGGAGCACGCTGAGCAGATTGCTCAACCCTTCGATGTCCACCGCGACCGGGTCCGGCAAGGAGCCTGCGATGGACACGATGTATCGTTGCTGTGCGGGGATGGATGTGCACAAGCAGACGGTGGCGGTCTGCGTGCGGCGGATGGACGGATCGGGTCGGGTGCACAAGGAGGTTCGCACGTTCGGCACGATGACCGGCCAGTTGCTGGCGTTGTCGGACTGGCTGGCGGCCGAGGGGGTGCAGGCGGCGGCGATGGAGTCGACGGGGGTGTTCTGGAAGCCGGTGTGGAACATCCTGGAATCGACGGTGAAGCTGATCCTGGTCAACGCGCGGCACATCAAGAACGTGCCGGGTCGCAAGACCGACGTGGCCGACTGCGAGTGGATCGCCCAGTTGCTCCAGCACGGTCTGCTGCGGGCGAGCTTCGTGCCGGATCGGCCGCAGCGTGAACTGCGGGAGTTGACCCGTCATCGAAGCCAGTTGGTGGCCGAGCAGACGCGGGCGGCGAACCGGATTCACAAGACGCTGGAGGATGCCAACGTGAAGCTGGGTTCGGTGGCCACGGACATTCTGGGCGTCTCGGGCCGGGCGATGATCCGGGCGTTGGTTGACGGGCAGGACGATCCGGCGCAACTGGCGGAACTGGCCCGGGGCCGGCTGCGCGAGAAGCGACCGCAATTGCGGGAAGCGTTGCGCGGTCATCTCAGCGATCACCACCGGTTCATGCTCGGACAGTTGATGGATCACCTGACGTACCTCGATCAGCAGATCGGGCAGTTTGACGAGCGGATCGAGGCGTTGATGATCCCTTTCGAGCAAGCTGTTAGTCGCCTGATGACGATGCCGGGCGTGGGGCGGCGGACAGCCCAGAACGTGCTGGCTGAGATCGGCGTGGACATGAGCCGGTTCCCCAGCGCCGGGCACCTGGCCTCGTGGGCGGCGATGTGCCCGGGCAACCGCGAGAGCGCGGGCAAACGCAAGAGCGGCCGAACCAACCACGGCAACCGCTGGCTGCGTGCGGCGCTGACCCAGGCGGCGTGGGCGGCCAGCCGGAGCAGGAACACGTACCTGTCCTCGCACTACCGTCGCCTGGCCGGACGACGCGGCAAGAAACGGGCGATCGTCGCGGTGGGTCACACGATGCTGGAGATGATGTACCACATCCTGCGGGACGACGTGGACTACCACGAGTTGGGCCACGACTACCTGGACAAGCTCCAGCCCCACCGCCTGACGCGCTACCTGGTCAAGCGACTGGAGTCACTCGGCCACGAAGTCACCCTCGCACCGGTTGACCGGGCGGCATAGCCGGAGGTATTTTCTGAGCAGTGACTTGTGGTAAAGGCATGCCTCGACTGGGACGGGTTCTTTGTCACAGTTGTCGGTGAATTGAACACATTTTGGGTGAATTCCGAGTCGAGAAAGGGATAATAG
>DATFML010000008.1:0-9261 GCA_035266965.1 Gammaproteobacteria bacterium | reverse complement strand
CGGCCGATAAGGTGCGCCTCAAAGTCTATATGTATGCGCTGCGGCCCTTGCTCGCGGCCAAATGGGTCATAAGGTACGGTTCGCTGCCGGCGATGCAGTTTTCGGAACTCGTGGAAGCCTTTCTGCCTTCCGGTCCAATTCGGTCAATTGTTGATGAGCTGGTTCAGATAAAGGCCGGCGCTGGTGAGAAGGACAAGATTGAGCGCATTCCTGACCTCGATCACTACATAGACACAGGGCTAAAAGAGGTGGAAAACGCCTTGCCCAAGGCCGATTCGGCTCTGAGCCGGGACGCGTGTAACGCCGCGTTCCGTCACTTTCTTACGCTCGTTTGGGCCAATGGTTGAGAACGGCCGTTTCCGTGGTTCAGAGAAGGAATGTCCCCCGCGCATAGAACCGACCTGTGTCACGCCTCCAGCAGGCTAGGTGCGCGCCGGTTACGCAGCCAGGGTCTTCTCCAGTTCCACCCCCATCTCTCAGTAGCGTTTCGCAGCCTCCGGTAGAACGCGGAGAATGTCGGGTCTCTTCGCTTGCCTGGTGGCGACGGTCTATTGACAATATGCACGGTAAAGGGAGCCGCCGGGACTAGGAACCGCGCGACTACTTGTCCAAGCGAACCATAGACGGGAACAAAATCCTACCCCCGCTACCAACGTTAGAGACTCTTGATTTTTCAGGAGTTTTTTACCGGAAATTCGGAGGAGGGTATCGAGATCGGTACCCGCCTCCGCTTCCAACCACTCCCCGGTTTCATTCGGCATCAAGCGTATCCGACGCGGTAGCAGTTCCTCGAGCAGGCTGCGAGCGCGCACCGGTTCCGCCGCCAGGGTCTTCTCCAGTTCCACCACCATCTCGCGGAAGCGTTTCGCCGCCGCCGGCAGAATGCGGGGGATGTCGAGCGCCGGACATACAGCTCGTAGCGGTCCTTGTCCCGTGTGTTGAGCTTCCAGTTGGGCGACCAGGCGTACAGCACCATGATGAAGTCGCCGTCCACGAAGCCCCTATGGCCCTTGGCCACGTCCAACGGGTTGTACCAGGATTGGTCGGTCAGGTTGTTGGCCCGGTTGCTGGCGGTGGTCTCGCAGGCTGTCACCGGAGTGATTGCCTTTGCTGCTGCTGACCACCGTGGCCGAGGACGGACACTGATGCCAGGTCAGGACCTTGGTGGTATTGGGAGTGGCGATATCGGCGCCCTGCAATACCGGGTTGGTGTCGCCGACACCGCTTGTCGGGTCCACCGCGGGGCAATTTGTCGCGCTGCCGTCCGTGCTGTTGACGCATGTGTCGTGGGGAAAAAGGGGTCGGTGACAAATGAGAATCATTTGTCACCGACCCCTTTTTCCCCTCCGGATAGACCGTCAAGGCGAGGCGCGCATTGCGCGAGAAGCGCGGTTTACACGGGTCAATGGGTACCGCAGCGTGACCCCCAACGCAGGCGCGGCGGGCGAGATGCACCTGGAGAGCGGGTCTAGTGACGCGACGTGCCGCCGCGGCTATGCCGGCGGCGTATGCCCACCAGGCCCAGCAAGCCACTGCCCAGCAACCAGAAGGACTCCGGTAGGGGTACCACCGTGGCCGACTCTGCAATGTAGAAATCGTCGGCGAAGATGGTCTTCACGTCCGTCACCGTGCCTTCCAGTTCGCGGAATTCGAACCGCTGGAAGCCGTCCGTGTCTATGATGCCGAAAAAGGCCTTGGCGGTGCCGATGATCGCGTTGCTGACGCAGTCGTTGTTGCTGTCGCAGGTTTCGCCGAAGTCCACGGGATTGGTCGGATAGTTCCCCAGGAACATGCCGAGCTTGGCGTAGGGCGTGTTGGTATCGATCAGGCCCCCGACAGCGTAGAAAGTCCCCGTCGCGGCGGTGCCGGTGAAGCCGTCACCGCAGGTGCCGGGGCTGGAGCAGTCGACGCCTGTCCGCGGGGGTGTATAACTGCCGTGTGGGTAGGAATACATGCCCCAGTTGCCGTGTTCGGCCGCGCCCTCGCTGGTCGTCACACCGCCACCGGGAAAGTTGCTGGCCCAGGTGACGCCTCTGCTTGTTACGGAATCGGCGGTGTTAAAACCGATTACGACGGAGCTGCGGTAGCTTCCCCAGACGACATCGCTTTCGAAGCCCTCATGTATATAGGCGAGTCGCTGGTTCGACAACGCCTGCAGGTAGGCGTCCCGATCCGTATAGGTAACCGGCGAGGCGAAGACACACGGCGTGACGAGAAGCAGTAGCCACGGCAACGGACGTAAATCGGATCGCATGGGGCTTCCCCCTGACGCTTTTTGGTTGTACTGCTCTGAAGACGGCCAATCCGGGCCGCCGGAGTCAGCATAGGGGGCGCCCCGTCAGAAAGTCAACTCTATGTGAAATATGGCGTTTTACCTCTTCTGCTCTTGCTACAGGCTATTAAAAAGCAATGGCTTACGAAATCCAGCGGGCGGAAGAACCAAAAAAGGGGTCGGTGACAAATGAGAATCATTTGTCACCGACCCCTTTTTTGGTGAGGGGCTGGAGCTAACCGGTCAGGTAGCGCTCGAAGGCCTCCGCGGGCAGGGGTTTGGAGAACAGGTAACCCTGGCCGTAGTCGCAGCCGATGTCCGTGAGTAGCCGGCGCTGGTCCTCCGTTTCCACACCCTCGGCGATGACCTTCAGTCCGAGCTTGTGGGCCATCATCACGATGGCCTCGCACAGGATGAGATCATTGGAACCGGGCTGCAGATTGCGGGTGAAGGACTGGTCGATTTTCAGATAGTCGATGTCGAAGCGTTTCAGGTAGGACAGCGCCGAGTAGCCGGTCCCGAAGTCGTCGATGGCAACCTGTATACCGGCATCGCGGAAGGCCAGCAGCTTGTCGGTGACTTCCGGGTTGGCGTTCATCAGCAGACCTTCGGTGATCTCGATGCTGACATTGGTTTCCGCCACGTCCAGGGCGCGCAGGTGGTCGAGCCAGTCTCCTATGGACAGGGCATCGCTCTGAAACTGGAGCGGCGACATGTTGACCGATATCTGCAGCTCGCCGCCCGCTGTGGTCGACCACCGTCCGGCCCAGCGGGCGGACTCCCGGAACACCCAGTCACCGATTTCCACGATCAGGCCCGTTTCCTCGGCCAGCGGGATGAACTCGGCGGGGCTTATCATGCCCTGCTCGGGGTGCTGCCAGCGCAGCAGCGCTTCGGCTTTGACCGTGCGACTGTTGGCCAGGTCGATGATGGGCTGGAACTGTAAGGCGAACTGGCCGGCGGGCAGGGCGTCGCGCAGGTCGTTGGTCAGGCGCAGGCGATGCTGCGCGGCGTGCTGCAGCCCCTGGGTGAAGTAGCTCAGCCGGTTGCGTCCTGCGTTCTTTGCCGCGTACATGGCCTGGTCGGCGTTACGCAGCAGCTGCGCCGACCCCTTTGAATCCACCGGGTAGATGGTGATGCCGATGCTTGCCGTTATGTAGATGGTTTCCCCGATCAGTCTGAAGGGTTCGGACAGCACCGAGATGATCTGCTGGCCGATCCTCTCCGCATCGCCCGCGTCCGTGATCTGGGTGAGGATGACGGTGAATTCATCGCCGCCCAGGCGTGCCAGCGTGTCCGATTCCGGCAGGCACCGGCCGATACGTTCGGCGGCTTCCATGAGCAGCATGTCACCGACCTGGTGTCCCAGGGAGTCGTTGATGTCCTTGAACCGATCAAGGTCGATGAACAGCAGCCCGAACCGGGTGCCGTCCTGATGGGCCTTGCGGATTTCCTGCTCCAGCCGGTCCTGGAACATGTAACGGTTGGGCAACTCGGTGAGGAAATCGAAGTTGGCCTGGCGCCAGATCAGTTCGTCCGAGCGGACCTTGTTGGTAATGTCCGATCCCAGGGCGACGTAGCGCAGGATGTTCCCGTCCTCGTCCTTGATGACGTTGATAGTGAGCCACTCGGGAAAGATCTCGCCGTTCTTGCGTCGATTCCAGATTTCACCCTGCCACAGGCCCGTGTCCTCGATTTCCCGCCACATGAGTCGGTAGAAGTCCCGGTCGTGGCGCCCGGAGCACAACAGTTTGGGGTCACTGCCGCGGACCTCTTCCAGTTCATAGCCGGTGATGTCGGTGAAGGCCGGATTGATGGCGACGATGCGGTTCTCGGGGTCGGTGACCAGCATGGCTTCGCTGCTGCTGCGATAGATCATGGAAGCCAGGTAGAGCTCCTCTTCGGACTGACGCCGCTCGATGGCGATGCCGACCAGCTTCGCGGCATTTTCGATGAGAGCGATCCGGTGCTGGTCAGGGGCCGTCGGCCGTCGGTGGTAGATGGCGAAAGTGCCCAGTACCCTGCCACTGGCCGAGACGATGGGCTCGGACCAGGACGCACCCAGTCCGGCCCGTGCGGCGATGGAGCGATACGGCTCCGGCCAGTAGGGGTGATTGGAGATGTCCTCCACCACCGTGCGCTCGCCGGTGTAGGCGGCCGTGCCGCAGGAGCCCACCCCGGGTCCGATACGAAGGCCGTTGATCGCTTCGTTGTAGAAATCCGGCAGGCTGGGCGCCGCTCCGGTGAAGAGCTGTTCGCCCGTCTCGTTTAACAACAGGATTGAGCAGGCGATCTCCGGCTGGGTGTGCTCCACGTTGGCGATGACTTCCTGCATGATATCCGCCAACGGAGCACCCTTGGCGAGCCGTTCCAGTGTCCGCGTACGTATGCGGTCCCGCACTTCCGCTTCCTTGCGTGCGGTGATGTCCTCCACCAGTGAGACCACGTAGGCGAGCGTACCGTCGGGGTGGCGTATTGCGCGGGCAGCCAGGTGAACATGCAGGATGCCGCCGTCCTTGCGCAGAAAGCGCTTGTCCAGGGTGTATTCGTCCAGCTCGCCGGCGTGCATCCGCGCGAACATCGCCTCGTTCGCTTCCAGGTCGTCCGGATGGGTCAGGGAGGCCCAGGTCTGTTGGCTGAGCTCCTCAATGGTGTAGCCGAGCATTGCGCAAAGGGCATTGTTGGCTTCCATCCAACTGCGATCGGGACAGGTGGCGGCCATGCCGACCATGGAGCGCTCGAAATAGGCGCGAAAATGCTGTTCACTGGTCCGCAAGGCGTCCATGGCCGCCTGCCGCTCGGCCTCGCGGTCGAAGTTGTCGAGGGCGAAGCTGATGTCACGCGCCATTTCGTCCAGCAGAGCGACCGTTTCGTCGTCGAAGAAGTCCTCGGCTTCGTGGTAGACCCCCAGCATCGCGAAAGGCCGTCCGCTGCGCTGGATCGGGAACGAGCCGCTGCTGTTCCATCCGAACTGCCGGGCCTGGGCGTGCCAGGGAGCCGTCATCGGGTCCTGCAGATAGTGATTGATGATGACCGGGCGGTTTCCCCGTAATGCCGTGGCTGCCGGCCCGCGCCCTTCCGGTACCGAGTCGCTGCCGGCTATCCGGATGTCATCCAGATAGCCGGTGCCCGTGCCGTAGGATTCCAGCGGCGATACCCGGCCCGTTTGCGGGGACAGGCCTCCGATCCACGCCATACGGACTCCGCCGAACTCCACCGCGACCCGGCACACCAGCGGGAACAGGTCCGCCTCCTCGTTCATACGAACGATAGCCTGGTTGACTTCACTGAGGGCTTTATAGAGCTGCGTCAGTCGCAGGATGCGGGCGTGCAGCGGTTCGTCGTTGTGGCGGGTAGACGGTTGATCCGTCACGCCGGGCTCCTTTGCCAGGTGTGCTGGCCGATGCTGTTGTGTTTGTTATATCCTGATAATGTGGGGGCTTTGGTGTGGAGTGCAAGAGCGCTGTGGTGGCGACCGCTATCGCATCCGACGTCGCCCGGCCTGGCGAGACGCTCTGAAAGTGAGCGAATCGTTAGGCGAGTGTAAGACTATTCGACGATTGGCCGCAGGCACCCCTCCCCGAAGCCCCGGCAACAGCTGGCGGGACAGTGCAGTCTCGCCACCGGCATTGTGGGTATGTCGACATCCTTTACACGCCCGACTCGACCAGTTACTGCTCTAATATATTGCAACATGCTGATAATTCAAACGTTAATGAATATTTCACAGGGGCGCTGTTGTCAGAGTTTCTTCCACTCCCCCAGGGCGACGCCACTTGCACCATGAAACCGTTTGTTTTTATTAGTAATTGTTCTGTGGTACGAAATCTGCTTCGAGCCGCCTGACGCTCGCTGGCAGGCGCCCTGGCACCCACCCTTGCGGGCGATACGGGCGCACGGTGTGTGCGCCTCTCGGGGGATCGGAAACGACGGTGCAGGGAAACAGGCGCCGCGTCCCGACGGCTGTCAAAAAAGCATTGGCTCCGTACCACAAGAAAGACAAACGCAAGCCTGCACGCCGCACGCGTTCGACCGATCCCAGGCTGGGTCGGGGGCGAGCTCGCGCCTGCCCGGCGACCCGCGATCTTGCTCCGCCTCCCGCCCGCCGCCTGCTCAGTGCGGCCATCGTCGCCGCCCTGGCGCCAGCCCACGCCTATGCCGGAGTGGGCACGACCCAGATTACCCCCGATGGCCGCACCCGCACGACCCTCGAGCGCCGGGGGCCGGAGACGGACATTTCCACCGGCACGATCCAGGGTGGCAATGCCTTCAACTCCTTTTCCAGGTTCCGGGTGGGGGCCGGCTCCACCGTCAACCTGCAGGTGCCGGACGCTGCCCATAACCTGATCAATCTCGTGCACGGCAGTCGGGCGGTCGTCGAGGGCGTCCTGAACAGCTACCGCCATGGCCGCATCGGCGGCAATGTGTATTTCGCCGACCCCTACGGTTTCGTGGTGGGCCGCAGCGGTGTGGTCAATGTGGGGCGCCTGGCGGTCAGCACACCGAGCCGCCGGTTCATGGACCGCCTGATGGGGCCCCAGGGTCGCATCGATGCTGACGCAGTCAAGCGTCTGGTGAACGGCGATGTCCCCCTGTCCCCCGATGGCGTCATCTCCATCCAGGGGCAGGTGAATGCCGTCGATGCGGTGCGCCTGCACGGCGCTCAGGTGTCGGTTTCCGGAACCACGCGGGTGACCGGAGCCCAGGCCCACAAGGCGCTCTTTGAAAGCACCGTGAATGCCGACGGCATGCAGCAGGGCGGCTCACTGAAGGTGAGCGACGGCGGCATAGAGATTGTCGCAGCCGGGGACGCCGAGGTCAGCGGCACTCTGGATGCCGCCAATGCCGGAGGGGGAGGCACTGGCGGCACCATTCGGATCATGGCGCCTCACGTGACTCTCGGCCACGGGGCGACGGTGGACGCGTCGGGCAGCGCCGGCGGCGGCACGGTCCGTATCGGGGGCGGCCCCCACGGCAGCGGCAAGCACAGCGCCGATACCGTGGATATGACCAGCGGCTCGGCGGTGCACGCGGATGCCACCGGCCGGGGCGACGGTGGGTCGGTCGTGCTGTGGTCCGAGCACGGCACCCGCTTCGCGGGTACCGTGACCGCCCGCGGCGGCGAGCGGGGCGGGGACGGTGGTCAGGTGGAAGTGTCCGCCCGCCACGGACTGCAGGTTGGCGGCCGGGTGGACACCTCGGCGCCCGAAGGCGCCATGGGGAACCTGCTGCTGGACCCGACGGATCTGTACATCGTCAACGGCACCGGCAACCTGGACAGCAAGCTCGCCGGCAGCGCGCCGCAAGTGCCGTTGACCGCCCTCGGGGATACCGTGTCGGTGGGTGCCCTGCAGAACCTGGGCAACACCAACATCACCCTTGAGGCCGCCCACCGGATCACGGTCGGTAACAGCAAGGGGGATGCTACCGACCTGAACCTCAGCCACAGCCTGACCGGACGGACCCTCACCCTGTCGGCAGGGGTCGCGCCTACCGCCGGCACGCCGGTGGCGGTGGGCGACATCGTGTTCAACGCCAACTCGAGCATCGAGACCGGCGGCGGGACAGTGGCGCTGAACGCCGTCCACGGCATCACCCTCAATGCCGACGCCAGCATCAATAGCGGCGCCGGCAGTGGCGGCGCGGGGGCCATCTCCCTGTCCGCCCCTCAGATAACCCTGAAGACCGGCTCCAAGCTGCTGGCACAGACCGGCGCCGGCGGGGCTGGCGGAAATATCGACCTGACGGCCGACACCTCGAATGCCACGCCGGGCATCGCCGCGGCCGATTCGGCCATCACCCTGACCGGGGCCACCGTCAAGGGCGGGGACGTCAAGCTGACCGCCAGTGCCACGGCCAACCCCAACAGCAAGTTCTTCGACCAGGTGTCGACGGTGATGACCGGCATACTGGGCAGCTGTGCCACTTGCGACAAGGGTTCGGTGCGGGCCGCCGTAGCCACGGCTAGCGCCACAGTGGACGTCCAGAGCGGCTCGGTGGTGCACGCTGCGGGCGACCTCACCGTCAGTGCCACGACCGGCGAGACCGCCAGCGCCTCCACCGACGCGGGTACGGGTGCGGCGGTGTTCGGCTCGGTCAAGGGTACGCCCACCGCCCATGTGGACAACGGTGCCGATGTGCAGGCCGGCGGCAGCCTCACGGTGCAGGCCGTCAACAACGCCACCCTGGACCTGGAGGCGGGTGTCTCCGGGGACGGCAAACTGGGTGGCGCGCTGGCCTACGGGGCGGCGGACGTGAACACCACCGCCAGCATCGCCGCCGGCGCCACGGTGCATGCCGACAAGCTGTCGGTGCTGGCCCACAACAGCAACGATTTCAGCACCAGCGCGTCCTCCGAGCTGACCAGCGCCACGGGCGGAGGCAGCAGCGGCAGTTCGGGCAGCGGCCTGCAGGTTGGCTTCGCCGTCGCCATCGACAACCTCAACACCAACGCCGTCGCTTACAGCGACGCCAATATCTCCAATGCGAACGACCTGCTGATCGCCGCCACCTCCAGCGCCGACAGCAACAGCACCAGCGCTGCAACCAAGGTGGGCGCCGATCCCCAGGGCGGTGACGGAGACTCGGGCGGCAACTGGGTCGTTGATCTGGTCAAGTCGGTGGTGAGCGAGAACGAGAACGGCGCCGCCGCATTGTCCATCCTGTCCAATCTGCCCAGCTGTCCGGACAACAACGGCACGCCGGGCACCGGCGGTTCGAGCGGCACCAAGCTCGGTTCGGCCATCAGCGTGGGTATCAGTCACCAGGACGCCAAGGCCTATATCGGCGCGGGCAGCAAAGTCACCGTGCCGGGTCAGGTGGCGGTGTACGGCAAGGTGGAAGACCAGGGTCTTCACAACGTCGCCACCAGCGCCGCCCAATCCACCGGTGCGCCCGGCACCGGCGCTTCCACCGGGACCACCTCGTCGGGCGCCAGCAAGGGCGTCAGCGCCGCCCTCAACTTCGGCTTCCACCATCACAGCGCCGAC
>DATFML010000007.1:0-5462 GCA_035266965.1 Gammaproteobacteria bacterium | reverse complement strand
GCTGATGTTGATGCGGGCCACGCCGGCGGCCTGCAGCGGTGCCGCCCAGCGGGCCAGCTGGGAGCCGTTGGTGGTCAGGGTGAGCTCCTTGAGCCCGGGCAGGGCGCCCAGGGTGCGGAACAGCCAGATGACATTGCGGCGCACCAGGGGTTCGCCGCCGGTGATGCGCAGCTTGGTGACCCCCAGCTCGGTGGCGGCACGGGCGACGGCCGCGATTTCCTCCAGGGTAAGCACCTGGCTGCGCGGCACGAAGGTCATGTCCTCGCTCATGCAGTACACACAGCGGAAATCGCACCGGTCGGTGACCGAGATACGCAGGTAAGTCACCCGGCGCCCGAAACGGTCGATCAGGGCGTCGGCCGCAGCTCCGTTGGCCGCCGGCACATGGCGTTCGTCTCGGGAATCGGTTTTTCGCCGTTCGTCCATCCCTCTACCTTCGTCGTTGCCGCACAGTGCCGGCCCGCCTGTTGCGCCGGCATCCGGGATTCCGGCGCAGGCCGCAGACAGACTGCAGACCCGACACGCCGGCAATCATTGATTAAGTTCACGAGCACTGTCGGTTGCTTCCACACAGC
The DNA here is from genome assembly GCA_035266965.1 of Gammaproteobacteria bacterium. Classification (GTDB taxonomy): domain Bacteria; phylum Pseudomonadota; class Gammaproteobacteria; order DATFLG01; family DATFLG01; genus DATFML01. The sequence continues at coordinate 4,887 of DATFML010000007.1, read as the reverse complement.
CCGCGACCGGTTAACCCATTTATGCAGGCTAGCAAAGAGCGTACCGCGTTTGCCCCTGCCAATACGACCGTTGCGATACCAAGAGAATAGCCCTCCCCCCTGGCCGGCCGCGTCCCAATGGGCCACCGGCGGTAGTGGTTGGGTCGATTTGACCCACTGCCATCCCCTTCAGACCAATCCTTCGAACGGCTGTACGTCCACCAGCGTTCCTGGGGAGATGCCGGCGCTGTCCGGGGGCAGGACAACGAAACAGTTGGCTTCGGCCATGGAGCGCAGCACCCCCGAGCCCTGGGCACCGGCGCTTCGCACCGTGAGGGTGCCGTCCCCGTCGGGTTCCAGGATGCCCCGATAGAACTCGGTGCGGCCGGGTTTCTTGCGGATCTCGGATGTGCAGCGCGCCTTGAACAGCGGCTCCATGGGCGGCGGCGTTCGCCCGGCCAGGTGCAGCAGGGCGGGGCGCACGAACTGGTAGAAGGTGACCATGACGGCGACGGGATTGCCCGGCAGCCCGAAGAAGGCGCAGTCGCCGAGCCGTCCGAATGCAAACGGCCGTCCGGGTTTCATGGCGATCTTCCAGAAATCCACCGTGCCCAGTTCGTCGAGGATGTCCTTGACGAAGTCGGACTCGCCGACCGACACGCCCCCGGAGGTGATCAGCACGTCCGCGTCTTCCGAAGCCCGCTGGAAGGCGTCCCGCAGGGCCTGGGGGCGGTCCCTCACCACGCCGAGATCCAGTATCGACACGCCCAGGCGTCGCAGCATGCCATGGAGGGTATAGCGGTTGCTGTCGTAGATCTCGCCGGCGCCCAACGGTTCGCCGATGGAGCGCAACTCATCGCCGGTGGAGAAGAAGGCGACCCGCGGCGGCCTCTGGACCCGCACTTCCCCGATTCCCAGGGAGGCCACCAGGCCCAGGTGCGCCGGCAGCAGTGCGGTGCCGGCGCGCAGGGCGGGGCGGCCGCGGGTCAGATCCTCGCCGGCATGGCGCACGTTCTGGCCGACGCGATGGCCGCCGCCCACCCGGACGCGGTCGTCCTCCACCCGGGTCTGCTCCTGCATGATCACCGTGTCGGCGCCCGCGGGCAGGGGCGCACCCGTCATGATGCGGATGCACTGGCCGGCGCCAACCGGGGTGTCGCTGGGGTGACCGGCAAACGCGCTGGCGATGCAGTCGAAGGCGCGTTCTTCGTCGGAGGGCAGCTCGGCGCCGCGCAGGGCATAGCCGTCCACGGCCGAATTGGTGTGGGCCGGCACGTCCACCGGCGATATCAGGTCTTCGCCCAGGGTATAGCCGAGGGCGTCGCGCAGGGCGAGGGTCAGCGTCGCGCTGATGGGCTCGAGATTGTCGATGATGCGCTGACGGGCCGCTTCCACGCTCAGGGTGCCGGGATCCCGGGGATCCTGGCAGCCGGCCTGCAGGGGGAGTGGTTTGGTGGACATGTGTATCCTCCCGGTGGAAGCGGATCCGGACCCGCGGCCCTGTTTTACGGGCACGGTGCGAGTCCCTCCAGGCGGGCCAGCAGACTGTCCCGCTCTTCCACGGTGTTGACGTTGAGGAACGCGTCCCGCTGGTCGGAGAAATCCGCGGTGGCCAGTCGATGGTCGGCGTACCACCGGTCGATCTTGCGTTCGCCGGCGGCCAGGTACTCCTGCAGGCTGGACAGCAGCGTGACGTCCAGCAGCGCGAACACCGGCTGCAGACGGCTGCCGTCGTGGGCGACGGCGATTTCGCCATCCTGCTCCCGCAGCGCGGCCAGCAGTCGTTCGGCCAGCTGTTCGGACAACAGCGGTGTGTCGCAGGGCGCGGTGAGCAGCAGGGGTCGGTCGGTGTGCGCCATGGCGCTCGCCATCCCGGCCAGCGGTCCACTGTAGTCGCCGACGCTGTCGGCGATCACCGGATAGCCAAAGGCCTGGTACCGGTCGCGGCTGCGATTGGCGTTGATGACCAGGTCGCCGACCTGGGGCGCCAGGCGTGCCAGCACATAGCTCACCATGGGGTGGGACCCGAGCTTGACAAGGCCCTTGTCCTGACCGCCCATGCGGCGGGCCAGGCCACCGGCCAGTACCACTCCGCAAAGCAGCTGCCTGTCTTCCGGACTCATCCGCGCAGTTCCCATAGTGTTGGCAAAGCCGCCGAGCGCGGCTCCGGTGAGGAGGCGGGATCTTCGGCAGCGTGATCGGCACCGCTGACTTCCCAAAGAGGCGGTCTCTCGGGCAGCGGTGCGGCGTGGAGTCGACCGTCGACCAATCGGAGATGGTCGTCGGGCAATGACGCCAGTGTATGGGGTTCGTGGCTGGTGATCACCATACATAGCTTGTCGGATTTGAGCCGGGCCAGCAATCGGGCGGTGCGGTCCCGGGCTTCCCGGTCCATGCTGGCGGTGGGTTCGTCCAGCAACAGCAGGCGTGGTTTCAGCACCCAGGCGCGGGCCAGGGCCAGGCGCTGACGTTCGCCGCCCGAGAGGGTGCCGGCCCGGGCACCGGCCAGATGGTCCAGATCCACCAGTCGCAGGGCCTCCCGAACCCGGGCCCGCCATTGTCGGGACGGGGTCCAGGCGACCCGCAGCCCATAGGCGGCATTGGCCTCGACGGTGGCATCGAATAGATAGGCGTGCTGGTGCAGATAGGTGACGTCCCGGCGCAGGGCCCGTCGGGCGCGATGCCAGGGCCGCCAGGTCCCGTCCGTGTCCACCTGGGTTTGTGGGTCGGGCCGTTCCAGCCCGGCGAGGATGCGCAGCAAGGTGCTCTTGCCGGCGCCGTTGCGCCCGCTGAGCAGGATGCAACGGCCGGCCTCGAGGCGCAGCGTGGGGATATCGAGCACCGGCCGCGGCCCGAAATGCTTGCGCAGGTCGCGCGCCTGCAGGGCCCAGGGGGTCATGATGCCGGCGTGACCCGGCGCTGGAAGAATGACAGCCCCAGGTTCAGCCCGAAGGCGAGGAACAGCAATACGAAGCCCAGCGCGATGCCCTGGGCGAAACTCCCCTTGCTGGTCTCCAGGGCGATGGCGGTGGGAATGTTGCGGGTGTAGTTCAGGATGTTTCCGCCCACCATCATGGAGCTGCCCACCTCGGAGATGATGCGTCCGAAGCCGGCGATGACCGCCGCAATCAGACCGAAGCGTACTTCATGCAGCAGGGTGAGCACCGCCCGCCAGGGCGGTGCTCCCAGGGTGATGGCGGTTTCCCAGGCCGAGCGTTCGGCGGCTTCGATGGCGGCATGGCTCCACGCCACCAGCAAGGGGAAGCACAGCACGATCTGGCCGATCATCATGGCCTTCTGGGTGAACAGCAGGCGCAGATCCCCCAGCGGGCCGCTGCGCGACAGCAGCAGGTAGAGGGTCAGGCCCACCACCACCGCCGGCAGCGACAGCAGGGTGTTGACGGTGGACAGGGCCAGCCCCCGGCCGGGAAACCGGAAGAAGGCCAGCACGAAGGCGGTCGCCAGGGCGATGGGGGTGGCGATGGCGATCGCCTTCACCGACACCGCGAACGAGATGCCGATGATCGTCCATAGATCCCCATTGCCGCTGAACAACAGAACGAGAGCCTGCTTGCATGCCTGCACCAGTTCCATGACTCAGTGGTGCGTGACGGCGGTGGGCACGAACAGCTGCTGGTTCTTGACCCGGTAGGCGCCGATCATGTGTTGGCCCTTCACCGAAGTGAGCCAGGCGATGAACTGCATGGCGTCGGTGTAGCGCGCGTCCGGGTACTTGTCGGGATTGACCGCCATGACATGGTAGGGATTGAACAGCCGTTTGTCCCCCTGGACCAGGATCTTCAGGGGCAGCTTGGACTGGTAGGCCAGCCAGGTCCCCCGGTCGGTGAGGGTGTAGGCGTCCAGCTCGCCGGCCATGGCCAGCACCTTCCCCATGCCCTGGCCCGCGGCCCGGTACCAGTGGCCCGCGGGCTGGATGCCGGCGTCCTTCCAGAGGATCAACTCTTTCTTGTTGGTCCCCGAATCGTCGCCCCGGGAGATGAACAGGCTCTTGTGTTCGGCGATCCTCTTGAACGCGGCGGCCGCGTCCTTCGTGCCGGCGATCCCCGCCGGGTCATCGGGCGGCCCGACGATGACGAAGTCGTTGTACATGACGTAGCGCCGGTTGACGCCGTTGCCCGCCGCCATCCATTTCTCCTCCGAGGGCGGCGCATGGACCAGCACCACATCCACATCCCCATTGGCGCCCAGGCGCAGGGCCTTGCCGGTGCCGACGGCGATCACCTGAACCTGGATGCCGGTGCTGTTGGTAAAGGCGGGCAGTATGTCACCGAGCAGTCCGGAGTTGTCGGTGCTGGTGGTGGTGGCCAGGCGCAGCAGGGCCGGCGCGCACCAGGCGATGGCCGGAATCAGCAGCAGTACGAGTGCGAACAGCGAGCGGGGTGTTCTTTTCATGGTCTCCTCCCATACCGGAACCGGCGGGTCCGCCGGTACGAATTGGTAAGGCGACGTTAGCAAGTTGGGTGCCACGGCCGGACCATTTCCGGGTCAGGAGCAGTGTTGATTTTGGCGGAGTCTGTTGCACTCTAGTGGCTGCGCGGTTTTGCCGCCGGAGAGCACGGCTGCAACCGCACGCTGCACAGCCCTCTCCGATCCCCGACGCTCCGCCGGAAAGGTACAGAGCTGGTTCATACTGACCCGGTGTGCTATAGAAGAGTGTATCCATTTGTCGCATTGCCCCGTCTTTCCAGCTCCATCGTCGTGAGCCGGCGCAGGAAGGTGAACGCATGGCCATGAGTCTCGAAGACCCGCTGTCGGGCGACGCGCCGGGGGGACGCGCGTTGAGCCCGCAGGCGGCCGCCATTCTGGTGGTGGACGACGAGCCCGGCATGCGCAACTTTCTTTACCGCGCCCTGGCGCGCTCCCATGCACTGGTGGAGGTGGCCGAAG
>DATFML010000006.1:0-6686 GCA_035266965.1 Gammaproteobacteria bacterium | reverse complement strand
CCTGGCCCGGCAGGCAGGTGGCCGTGCTGGCGGGGCGCAGGACCGTCGCCATGGGCGAAGTGATTGCCATCGAAGGCGCCGTGCTGAGGCTGCGGGCGCCGGGCTTCGCGGCGAGTCCCTCCGCGATCGTGGTGCGGGACGCGCGCCGCACCGCAGGCGGGGTGCTGGAGACCGATGCGCCGTTCGCAGGCGAGCGCATGCAGTACCGGCCGGCACCGGAAATGGCGCCCTTCGACAGGGCCGCCGCCACCGGCGGTCCGCGTCTGGTGGGGCGCGTGGGCCAGGTCACCGTGGCCCTGGTCAACGGCGTGTTCGGCGATCCGCTGCTGCACCTGCGCCTGCGCCATCAACGGCGCAGTCTGCTGTTCGATCTGGGCGAGGGAGGGCGGCTGCCGGCCCGTATCGCCCACCAGGTCACCGACGTGTTCATCAGCCATGCGCATATGGACCACATCGGCGGTTTCCTGTGGCTGCTGCGTTCGCGCATCGGTGAGCTGCCGGCCTGTCGCCTGTACGGACCGCCCGGCCTGGCCGGCCATGTGGAAGGGCTGTTGAACGGCATTCTCTGGGACCGGGTGGAGCATCGCGGCCCGCGCTTCGAGGTGACGGAGTACCACGGGGACCACGTGCTGAGCTGCCGGCTGCAGGCCGGTGGAACGGGGTGCCGGGAGTGGACGCGACGGCCGGCGCCTGACGGTGTGCTGCTGCAGGATCCGGCCTTCCGGGTGCGGGCGGTGACCCTGGACCACGGTACCCCGGTGCTGGCGTTCGCCTTCGAGCCCCATCGGCAGCTGAACGTGCGCAAGGACCGTCTTGCCGCCCGTGGCCTGGCGCCGGGGCCCTGGCTGGGGGAGCTGAAGGCGCATCTGCAGGCGGCGCGGATGTCGGCCCTGGTAACGCTGCCGGACGGCCGCGCAGAGAGCGCCGCCAGGCTGGGCGAGGATCTGATCCTGGTCAGCGCCGGCAAGCGGCTGATCTATGCCACGGACCTGGCGGACACGGCTGCCAACCGGCGCCGCCTGGCGGCCCTGGCCGCCGGCGCCCACACCCTGTTCTGCGAGGCCTCCTTCCGAATCGAAGACGCCGACCAGGCCCGGCGCACCGGTCATCTCACCACCCGCGCCTGTGCGGAAATCGCCGGCGAGGCGGGTGTAGGCCGGCTGGTGCCGTTTCACTTTTCCCGTCGTTACCTGGACGACCCCACCGCGCCCTACGAAGAAATTGTCGACCGCTTCCCGCGCACGGCCGTGCCCGGCCCCGCCCTGCTGGACCAGGGCCTGACCCGGGCCGGACTGGGGGAGACGGCCGCGGAGTCGCCGGACGGCGTGTGAACCGCCTCCGGCCAGGGTTGTGCGCGGCAGCAGCGCTGACGCCTCCGGTGCTGCCGGGTCCGTGCCCGGCCCATGGGCCGGTCCCTCCGGTGGTTTCAGTTCGAGCCGTCGTCTCTCAATCCCACGTTGTAGACCTTCAGGTCATGGGCTTCGCTGATTTGGCCGGTGTAGCCCTGGTTGCGGATGATCTTCTTGATCTTCGGGATATTGGGCAGGCTGACCGGGGTCAGGTGTGAGAGTACGAGTTCCCTGGGGTTGGCCATGGCCGCCACCTGCCCCAGGCGGGTGGGGGTGGTGTGGCGTTGGAAGAACAGCGACTGGGGCGGCGGCGCATTGTCCATGATCGACGTGTCATAGATCAGCAGATCGGCGCCCCTGGCCAGGGTGACCATGTCGTTGGTGGATGAGTTGGTGTCGCCCGAGTACACGATGCTCCTGCCTTTGTACTCGATCCGGTAGGCGACCGCCGGCGCCTCCAGGTGGTCCACGGCGATGGCCTTGATCACCAGGCCGTTCTTGTCGTAGACGGTCTGTTCCGTGGCATGGTGGTAGTCCGGCGACAGGTCGTGGGTGGTGTAGGCGAAGTGACCGAGCCCGTGATCCACGAAGCTGCCCAGATAGCGGAACACGCCTTTCGGACCGATCAGCCCGTTCACCAGCTGAGTGGTGGAGGGAAACATGGGGTTGTCGGTGCCCGGTCCCCAGATGTTGATGGGCGCGGTGCGGAACTCGTGCCGAAAGCGCGCGTGGAAATACATGGTCTTGACCACCGCCGGCAATTCCGAGGCGTGGTCGATATGCAGGTGACTGAGCAGGATGATGTTCACGTTGCCGATATTGGCACCGCTCTGGGCGATGCGCTGAAACGTGCCGCCGCCCAGATCCATCAACACGCGGGGCTTGCCGTCGGTAAACACCAGATAGCCGGCGCTGGCGCGCCCGCTCGGCTGCGCCATCGGTCCCGACGAGCCCAGCACCATCACTGACAGCGGGCCTTTGACCCGGTCGACGGCCGGTTTGCCGTGACTGCCGTCGGCGTGGGCCGCCAGGCCGGTGCACGCCAGCAGCAGGCCCAGCAGCCAAGTCAGCATGTTCTTGGTTCTCTGCGATGTCATCTCAGACCCTCCGACTTGTTGTCGTTTGTTGGTTTCGTTCGAGTTCCCTTACCCCGGCGCCATGTGCCGGACCTCGCTTCTACCTTTACGTGGTACCCGCCAGGGGTCTGTAACCGAAGTCACCTATGAACGCTCGGCAACGGGTTCCGGGCGCGCGGCCCTGGTGTACCGTCAACTCTGTGTTAGGCTTTGAGGGCTCCATTGACGATGGCATAACAACAACAGCCACTATGCGCTACCGAATCGGAGATTCACCGCTCCATCCCGGCATTACGGGAACCGAACACATGATCCTGTTCACAGCGGTGCTGTCGCTGTTGATCGGCGTGGTGCTGTTCGTGCTGGGACGGCGGGGGCGTCAGCGTTGGCTGGCGTTCTGGGGCGGGTCGTTGGTGGCGGCGAGCGTGATCTATCTGATTGCCGCCGCGGCGGGTTACCGCTGAAGGGGGCGGCAGACGGGATGTCAGGGCACGGGGCAGTCTGCCGACTGCGGACCGTATCGTCAGAGGGGGAACGGCAGAAGGACCGCCGCGCCCCATCCCCGGGGCGCGGCAGCGCGATTCAGGCGTCCTGCAGGGTATAGCCCCGCAGGTTGCGGGCGAATTCCTGCAGCGCATGGATGCCGCTGCGTTCAGCTTCCAGGCACCAGGTCTGCAGGCGCTGTACGCGCTTGGCCCGGTCATGGGTCGAGCGTTCCCACAGGGCCTTGAGTCGCTCCCTGAAGGCGTAGACGGTCTGCAGTCGCTGACTCCTGGCCAGGGCTCCCTGCAGAATCTGCTGACCCTGATCGTCCAGCGCTACGTCCTCCCGTGTCATGAGGGCGCGCACCCGTGCCAGCCGCCGACGCGAACCGTCGCCGGCGCTGAGTCGCTCCGAACGCAGCACCGGGCCCACCACATGGCGTCCGTAGAGCTTCAGGACGTGGAAACGGTTGCGGACCACCGCCCGTGCGGTGTCCATGTCCACGGCCTGTTTGCCCTTCACGATGCGGGGCCTGGGTGCCGTGCGCTTGACCTGCGCCAGCCCGAGCCGTTCCAGGGCGCGGATGTGGAACCAGCCGATGTCCAATTCCCACCACTTGTTGGAAAGCCGCGCGGACTGGGGGAAGGCATGGTGGTTGTTGTGCAGCTCCTCGCCGCCGATCACGATCCCTATGGGCAGCAGGTTGCGCGAGGCGTCCCGGGGCTCGAAGTTGCGATAGCCCCAGTAGTGTCCGACGCCATTGATCACCCCGGCCGCCCAGAACGGGATCCACAGCATCTGCACCAGGTAGACGGCCAATCCGGCGGCACCGAACAGTACCAGGTCCAGCACCAGCATCAGGGCGATGCCCAGTGACGGGAAACGACTGTACAGCCGCCTTTCCAGCCAGTCGTCCGGGGTGCCGCTGCCGTACTCGTCCAGGGTGGCGGCGCGGTGCGCTTCGCGCCGATACAGCAGGGCCCCCGCGAACAGAACTCTGGCCAGCCCGCGGGTCTGGGGACTGTGGGGATCTTCAGGCGTTTCGCATTTGGCGTGATGCTTGCGGTGTACCGCCACCCATTCGCGGGTGACCATGGCGGTGGTCAGCCACAGCCAGAAACGGAAGAAATGGCTCACCGCCGGGTGCAGCGTCAGTGCGCGATGGGCCTGATGCCGATGCAGGAAGATGGTGACGCTGGCGATGGTGACATGGGTGAGCGCCAGGGTTGCGGCGACATAGCCCCACAGGGAGAGATCAAGGATACCGTGTAGCAACATACTCATTCACTTGTCGGGGGTTGGGAGCGGGCAAACCGGCAGGCTGCAGCGTGCAGCCTGCCCGAAGCAGGTTTCGTGCGGGTTTCAGAGCTCGGCCCGTTCAGCGATGGCGACGGCCCCGCGGGCCGCGAATATCGTCGAAGCGCACCCGCAGGGACTTGTCGCCCAAGCGCGTGCCGTCCAGAGCTGCGATGGCGGCCTTGGCCTGCTGGCTGTCCATCTCCACCAGGCAGAAGCCCCGGAATCGACCCGTGAGCCTGTCGGTGGCGAGGCGCACCGAACGGACCAGGCCGAATTGGGAACACATGGCGGTGACCGCGGCTTCCGACACGTCCTCGGGAAGGTTTCCAATGAACAACTTCTTCAACAGTACCGATCCTGCACAAGGCGACCCGGGCCGCCATGACTAACGCAAACTTGACATTACTATACCCGATTGCGGGCCGGTGCGGTAGCACACGCGTTGTTCAGGGGGACGGCCAGGTGCCGGATTCGGCGTGTTCGTCGCCGGCGTTCTGCAGCAGGTAGGTGGGTTGGCATTCTGACGGGGTGGTGCTCACGCTTTGGCCGGCCACGCCGCCGGTGACCAGCACGGAGTCGATGCCGAACCCGGCGGCGCCGCGAATGTCGGTCTCCAGCTGATCGCCGATCATCACCATGTCGGAGGTGCCGGCGCGCCGCGCCGCCTCTTCGAAGATGGCACGGTGGGGCTTGCCAAGGCGGGCGAAGCGCAGCTCCGGACGGTGGGGGTACCTGAGCTGCAGGGCCGCTTCCACCATCAACGCGATGCTGCCGGCTGCCATACCGAAGGCGTTTTCGCTCTTGGGAAAAATGAGATCCGGATTGGGTACCAGGAGCTGTACGCGGGCACCGCCATCGAGCTGCCGGAACAGGGTGCTCAGGGCCGCGTCCAGCGTTTCAAGAAAGGGGTAGCCGGTCTCGTCGCCGATCACCAGCACCTCAAACGGGCTGTCGGCCGGGACCGGCCGGCCGCCCGCCGACTCCACGAACCGGACGCTGTCCGGCGGTCCCAGCACCGCGCAGGCCTTGCCCCTAAGGCCATGGGCCGCGAAGTACGGCCCCAGCAGTTCTCCCGAGCTGATGATGCGTTCGGCCGGGATGTCCAGACCGAGGCGGCGATAACGCCGGGCGGCCGCCGCGGGCAGCCTGGAGGCGTCGTTGGTGAGCAGGAAATAGGGTTTGCCGGTGCGATTGAGGTAGGCGATACGCTCCACCGCGTGTGGCAACACGCCGGTGGCATGCACCAGCACGCCGTAGGCATCCAGCAGCAGCACCGGGTAGCGCGCGGCGAGTTGCTCGAAAGTGATCCGCGGTATCGGCTGCAAGGCGTCAGAGCCTGTCAACGCTGCAGGGGTCGCCGCTGCCCCAGCCCGGTTTGGTCGGCGACTTCGCCACTAGGCCCGCGAGACGAACTGGCCGCTGCCGGTATTGATCTTGATGCTTTCGCCGGGCGCCAGGTACTCGGGCACCTGCACCACCAGCCCGGTGCTGAGGGTCGCCGGTTTGCTGCGCGCCGATGCCGATGCGGCCTTCATGGCCGGCGCGGTCTCCACGATGGGCAACACGACGGTGGCGGGCAGTTCGACGGCCAGCAGTGCGCCATCGGCGACCAGCGCGTACAGGCCTTCCATGCCGTCCACCAGATAGGGCAGGTCGTCTTCCAGGGCGTCGTTGTCCAGGGCGTACTGCTCGTAGCTTTCCACATCCATGAACGTGCAGGCGTCGGCATCCCGGAACAGGAACTGTACCGGACGGCGCTCGAAGTCCACTGTCTGCAGGGTTTCGTCGCCCTTGTAGCTGGCTTCGAACTTCTGCCGGGACACCACATCCCGCCCGCGTACCTTGTACAGCGTGTTGCCGCTGCGGGAGGAGGCAGTCTGGACGGCAACGTCCTTCACGATGATGTTGCGGCCGTCGATCCGGATAACGGCGCTCTTCTTCACTTCGCTGGCTTTCATGGTGGCGGTGGCAGCGCTCCGGTTGCGTTGGTCACCGGGGTCATCGAACCCCGGTCCGGCGCGGCAAGTGTAGCCTCCCCGACCGGTCCCGGAAAAGCCGGCAGCGGAGCGCGGCCGCCGGCGCGCCGCCTCCGCTCGCCCAGAGGTTCCCGGGCGGCTAGACTTGGGCTACCGCTGATCACCATGCCTGGGCGGGGAGGGTTTATGAGCGAGGAGCTCGTGTGCTGGAAGTGCGGGACATCCGTCGACGGCGTGTCCATACCCTTCGCCCGGCTGGCCGAATGCCCCGTTTGCGCTGCCGATCTCCATGTCTGCCGGATGTGCGCCTTCTACGACACCTCTGTGGCCCGCAGCTGCCGGGAACCGGTGGCCGAGGACGTGGCCGATAAGACCCGGGCCAACTTCTGCGGCTATTTCCAGGCGCAGGCGGGGGCCTACAGCCCGCCGGACGATCGGGCTGCCCGCGTTGCCCGTGCAGAGCTGGACGCCTTGTTCGGCAAAGGCGGGGCCGTTTCCGAGCC
>DATFML010000005.1:0-4911 GCA_035266965.1 Gammaproteobacteria bacterium | reverse complement strand
CTGTCGGCAGGATGGGCGGATCTGCCGCTGGCGGGCGTCTGCGGTTTCGGCACCGCCGGCATGCTCACGCTCGTGCTGTCCAGAGCGACTCGCACTGGCGACGCGCATACCAGCCGCCGGGTCGTGTCCCGTACCCTGTTTGTCGGCTATACCCTGGCTTTCGTGTTGCCGTCTTTTGGCGGTTGGCTGGCGGATCGCAGCGGATGGCCGGCCGCTGCGTTGCTGCCGCCCTTGCTGTGGGGCATGGTCGGCGTTGCGCTGCTCGCTGCCGAGGCGGCCGGCCCCCCTTTGCGTGAATAGCGGTCGAATCATCCTTTGAAATCCGACCTCTAGCTGTCCGTGGAGGAAATTGTACGGGCCAGACCACGACATTCCGTCGGTCCCGCACTCGACAGAACTCCAAATGCGTCCGTCTACATTTTTGCGGCCTGTGACGCCTGCCTCACGCCTCGAATGTCAATTTATGGCATACTGTCGCCAATCCACTGAACAACGCAGACGACAACGTTCGCCCTACTGACCATGGGAGCCTGGCGCTCCGACGGCCCGGGACGGTTTGTGCAAGAACACCTGACCTCGACTTCCAAAAGCAGCGCTCGCCGATCCGCCTTCCGGGTGGCCGTGGTATCGTTCCTTTTCGCGGTGTCCGCTCACGCGAACGTGCCCGCCGGAAAGCGTCTGCAGCATCTCGCCGCGACCATTCAGTCGCAGGCCCCCAATATCAGCGCCAAGGCCATCTCGGCGGCGATCAATGCCTATTTCCACGTCAAGCAGCGGGATCTGACCGACAAGCCCCTTGTCACCATCGTGGACTATTCGCTGCCGTCCGCCAAGAAACGCCTGGCGGTCGCCGATGTGCAGACGGGGAAGGTGCTGTTCTACACCTACGTGGCGCACGGCAAAGGCAGTGGGGGGAAATACGCAACCCGGTTTTCCAACACGCCCGGCACCAATGCGAGCAGCCTCGGTGTGTACCTCACCGGCCACACCTACTACGGCAAGCACGGCTACTCGATGCGGCTCAAAGGGCTGAACCCCGAGTTCAACGGCGCGGCCTACCGCCGCGACATCGTGATGCACAGCGCCTGGTACGTGAGCCGGACATTCGCGAAGGACCACGGCCGTATGGGCCGAAGCTGGGGCTGCTTCGCTCTCAGCCGCAAGGTGGAGAGCGCCGTCGTGAAGCTGATCCGGGGGGGCACCGTGCTGCTCGCCTACTACCCGGATCCCAAGTGGCTGCGTTCGTCTCCCTTTCTCCGCCTGCCGCGATAACGCCCCATCAGCACTGCAAGGGGCCGCTGCCGCCCCGTTTTCTCCTGCTTCGCAAGGCGCAGGGAGCCGCGCGTGATTTGCGGTCCCGCTCCGCGGTTTCGATCAGAGGTGCCGGAAGAAGGCGACTTCCTCGGGGGGCAGATCCTCCGAAGGCGTGGTGTCAGCGGGAGGTGTCGCAGCATGAGACGCTGCCGGCGCGGACGACGCCTCCGGCCCTTCCAGCAGCAACCCCGGTGCCCCGTCGATATCCAGTACCAGAGTACGCACCCACGAGATGGAACCCTGCCGCTGCAGCCAGCCCAGTCCCGGTGGCGGCCGGGCGAAACGGCTGGACAGCATTCGGTCGGGATTGTTGTCGAGCGGTGTTCTGCCACCGGGTGCGTGGCGGCAATGGTGATCAAGGTCCGTTCCGGCAGTGCGGCGCACCTGCTGCGCCGACCCACGGGACGGCGCCCTGCACCAGGGCAAGCCTTTGGCGGACACCCGTAATCGGACCGTCGATGTCGTGAAAGGAAGGGAAGAGATTAAGGGAAAGAAAACGGAACGCGGGGGAGAAGGGCCCGGCCGGCAGCGTCGTGGACGTGTGCCGTGTGTTCGCCGCTGTGCGCTCTCAGGGCAACGCATGCCCATCAGTGACAATGGGCGACCCCCTCGTTTTGAGCACAAATTTAATACAGTCGAGCAGGGATTTTCTGTCTGTCAAGGAAGCCAAGCGTAACCACCATGGCGCCCGCTGTAACGGGCCGCGGAGAAAGACGGCTGCACGCGGCGTGATCGGGCCGGTCCGGCCATTTCGTATTTGCGGCTGCGCGCAACCGTGCTAGCGTCCCGATGACGTTGTGCACCGGAGGGCACACCGCGGTCATGTTGACAGCCACGCAGAAGGACACGGCCCAGGCGATCGTCAACCTGTTCGAGACGGGGACGGTGCTCGGCGAGTACGGACAGGTCACCGTGCTGGACGGCGACACCGGCCACCTCACCTTCGGACGTTCCCAAACGACCCTCGGTTCGGGCGGCCTCGCAAAGCTCTTGGAGCGCTACTGTGCAAACACCCGTGCGCGCTTTGGGGCGCGCCTCGCACCTTACCTTCCCCGTCTGCAGGACAAGGACTCTGCGCTGGACACCGATACAAGACTCCACAACCTTCTGCGCGCAAGCGCCGACGACTCCGTGATGCGCGACACCCAGGATGCCTTTTTCGACGACGTCTACTGGAAGCCCGCGCAGCAGGCCTCCGGGCGGCTGGGCATCAGCGACCCGCTCGGTGTCGCCGTGGTCTATGACAGCTTCGTGCACGGCTCCTGGACGGCGATGCGTAATCGTACCCTGCAGAAGACGGGCACCGTAGACGACGTCGGCCAGCGACCATGGGTCGCGTCCTACGTCGCCACCCGCCGGGCGTGGCTGGCGGGCCACCCGCGGCGGGACCTGCGCGCGACGGTGTACCGCATGGATGCCTTCCGACGAATGATCGACCGGGACCTTTGGGGCCTGGAGCTGCCGCTGGTTGTGCGGGGCCGCGAGATTTCCATGGCGGCGCTATCGGGGACGCCCGACGGCTGCTACGTTGGACCCCAGCCCGGCAGCCGTTCCCTCTCCCTGCGCGCGCCGATGCTCCGCGGCCTGGACGTCCGGTTGGTGCAGCTGGCTCTGTCCGGGCAGGGGCTGGATATCGCCGCCGACGGCATTTACGGCAGGGACACCGTCCGCGGCGTAAAGGCCTATCAGGCCGCTCACGGCCTGCCTCGCACCGGCGTTGCCGAGCCGGTGCTGATCGTCGAGCTTGCCGCCCAGGGAGCCTGGTGATCCGGCGCGCAGCGGCGCGCGCTGCGCCTGCGGCCGACTTTTTCACCATTGCTACTGCAGTGGCAGATGAACGTCCGTCAGCAGTTCATGCTCCGGCGTTTCCGGCCGCCGGTTCAGGCAGTGGAAGAACAGCAGGAAGCCCCGCAGCGCCTGTCCGCTTTCGGGTACCCATTCCCGGTAGAGGGCCCTTGGCGCCCTCCGGGGTTATTGCCTGCCCGCGCCTTTCTCCTGCTTCGCCTTTTCTGCCTGCAGCTGTTCGGCCCTGGCGCGGATCATCGCCTTCAGCTCGCCCATATGGGCGCGTACCTGCTGCACGCCGATCTGCGCCCCCTCGCTCATGAGTTTCGGCAGCACCCGAACCGTCTTCTGGCCGGTCGGGGTATGATAAAAGGCGTTGATGTCGTCCAACTCCTTCTCGGTGAACGCCCCCACGTAGAGCTTTACCATCTGCCCCTTCATGGCCGCGTAGCTCATGTACTTGCGAAAGAACTTCAGCATCACGTCTTGGAACGGCGCCAGTTGGGGATTCTGGCGCAGTTGAAGGGTGACCATCCTTTCGACCGTTCCATTGAACAGCTTTTCCTGCTGCAGGGTGGCGAGCAGCCGTTCAGCGGCAGCCCGGTGGCTGGCCGGCGAAGCGATACTCAGCCCGGGAAGTGCGAGCAGCCCCAGCAGCAACAGTGCGGCGATACGCTTCATCATATTCTGTCTCCTGTCGACCGGCCGATGAGCCGGCGTGACCCGGTCCCTTCGGCTCCAATGCCTGTAGCGGCATACGGAAGCCAACCCTGAGAATGTGGCGCTCTGGACCGGTTACCCGGACTCCCCTATAGTCCATGGCTGGATGTAGGTACCGTGTACGTCTCTCCCCCTCGGAAGATGTCTCCGGACCCAGGCGCATCGAATCTGTTATGACTCAAAAAGTCCGTGACCCCTGGAAGGCTTTCGTCGACAGTCCCGCGACCACCGGCAACTGGCGGCGTTTCGACCTGCCGTGGGCCCAGGTGCAGGCGGCGGCCGGGGAATGGCGTCGCATCGTGCGCGGCCACCCCCGACTTTGGCTGTGCTGGAGCGTCAACGACGCCTGGTGCCTGCTGCAGCAAAAGCTCGTGCGCGAGGCGGGCTGGACGCCCGTGGTGGGCTGGGATCCCATGTGCGGGGTCGGCTGTCCGCCTCTGGTGGACGGTGCTCTCGCCATCGACTTCAGTGGCTCACTGGGCGTGCCCAGCCTGTTCATGCACGTTCCTCTCGAATTGGCCTTCCTGTGGATCGAGGGAAAACTCGCGTTCTGGCACAGCGATCTGCTGTTGCCGAGAACCAAGATGCAGTATCTGAGTCGCCGCTTCGATGCCCTGCAGGACGGCGAAATGGCTGCGGTGTTCAGCTATGGCGGGTTGCGTAATTTGTTGAACGTCCGCTCTCACCGGTATTGGGAGTTATGCGGCTGCACGACCCGTTCCGCCAGCCAGGATCAGTTCGACAAGGGCAGCGGCTGGTGGATCCATCTTGCATCCCATCCGAATGCACCGAAAGACGAGGCCGAACAACGCCGCCGCCGGGAGATCCACGTGGAGCATGGGGTCGGTATCCGATACTGGGAAAAGCGCTACGGCGGCAAAGTGGTCAAGATCAGCGAACGCAAAATCGCGGAAGGGCATTTCTCCGTGACCACTATTCCGGCCTATCAGCGTGCCGATACCAAGTCCGAGGAAATGGAGATCAATTTCGACCTGCCGGCGATCGCCCGGCGGTTCGGAATAGCGGATCTGTTGGAATCCTGAGGTGGCGCGCAGGCCCTGCCCGCACCGGACTTACTGCAGAACGCCGACG
>DATFML010000004.1:0-3649 GCA_035266965.1 Gammaproteobacteria bacterium | reverse complement strand
GCACTATGGCTGCTGCCAAGGAGTCGCTTCTTTGGCACTGGCGGGAAACGTTTGCAGGGTAGACCCTTTGTGCCCCGCCTGCGGCCCCACCGTAATACCTCAAGTGACGTAAGACTGGTTCCATATTCGTTGCACCCGCACAGTGGCATTGCCCCGACAGTCGGTGTTCTTGCCCGACAGCGCTAGTCGAATATCCGTATCCGCCCGTTGAACCACGCCAGCGGTTCGTAGACCTCTCGCGGCAGGGGTACATCGGTGCCGTGGGTCTTGTGCCACACCCTGCTCGCACGCAGCAGCGCATGGGATGCCTGATTGCGAACCCCGCCGAACATGGGGCGCTGCCGCAGCCGCCGCACGGCGGCGAGCAAGTCGTCCGTGCGCTCGCGCCGCTGCCCGTGCCCCGCAGCGAGCGCAACGAGTTCGCGCTCAACGGCCTGCTGAACTTTCCGGGTCATGAACCATGTCCAGGCTCGCCCTCCGCCCTGCTCCCGAGGACGCTGGCGGGGCCGCAGCATGTACTCATCACGAAACCGCAGCCGCCCGTCCGTTCGCTCCGCATCCTGCACCGCCTCGCGATGTGCATTTGTCAGCGCCCGCACACGCGCTTCCGGTCCTGCGAACAGCAACCACCAGCACCAGCCCCCATCCCAGTCGCGGTACACAACGAGCCGCGCCGTCGGGTACCCTGAGGCGCGCCGTTTACGTTGTCCCGATGGTGACAGCAGCACGCCGTAGCGTACATGCATTTTGTCCACGAAGCCGGGCACCTTGCGGACATCGTGGATCACGCCGCTGGTGTGAAACCGGTGTCCGCGGGAGGCGAGGTTCAGGAGATGCCAAAGGCAGGCACTTCTATTGCGCGGGGCGCGCAACCGGGGGTGGGGCAGATGCAGGAAAACGGTCGGGTCCATGACCTGTATAGAACCAAACCAGGGAGATCGGTCCGGCTCCGGCGAGAAAGCGCTAACGTCTTGATTGCAAAACAGGCGCGCACCGTCCGGTGCGCTCACCATATGAAGATCCATAGGGGCGCCTCATTCTCGGCCAAAGTCGCTACACCGGATAAGGCATTCAAATAGAAACGGCACGCGGACTTCGTCCGCGCACGATCGCGCGGGTGGGTGGCCCCAAGGGCCCCGGCCAGGGGCCCTTGGGGCCACCCACCCCGCCATCCAACGCCACACATCACGGCGTGATGCCGTGCCAGGGTCCCACCTGGGTACGTGCCCCCATCGCCAATGGGGGAAGCTGCACGTAGCGCCCGCCGCCTGTAATCCAGGCTCATCGGGTGCGACAGGGGCTCGTCGGAGTAATCCCACTTTCGTGGAGTAATCCCGGCGTTCTATCTGATCCAGGGGTTGCCTCGGGCAACCCCACAAGATGGGCGACGCGGACACGGGAACCGTGGTAACACGGTCCACCCTGCCCATTGCGAAGAGGTGCGAATCCTCGCTCGGGGCGGCCGGCAACGGTCGAACCGAGTCTCGGCAGCTGGGTTCAGGCTGACTGAAAGGTCAGCGTCGGCGCGATGCATCAAGCGATGCAGGCGGGTCGGGGCACCGTGGGGGGCAACCCCCACGGGTCGGTGATAGCTCAAGGCTGTAACGGCATCCCTCGCGGATGCTGCCGAGTAAGGTGCGCAAGTCATCTAGGGCCCTTCAGTGGCCTGCGATGTGCTGGAAGCACGGTCGTCGTTGGTAGGTGAGCCGCTTTGGATCTTCGGGCCACCGAAATCAGCCCCAACGGGCTGAGAGCATAGACGACCGGTGAGGCACGTGGCGTGCGACATCGACGCAATCCTCGCGCGAGCGAGGCGTTCGGGGGGAAACCCGAACGGGGATAACGCGGGAAGCACTCGGATTTCGCCGGCTGGAAACCGGCGGCAGCGGCGTTGCGAGCCGTGGTCAGTTCGAGTGTGGGAGCGCGGCTGAGTAGGCAAAAAAGCCGGGGGCCGAAAGCCCTCAGCGAGGCATGGACTGCCACATTCGGTTTGGCGACCGGATGGCCGAAAGGTTCGACGTGCAGCGATGTGGTAGGGGGAGGTGGCACTCCCTCTATGGATGGCGTACCCGCCACTGGGTGGCACCGGTGGAGCGGGCAAGCGACGGACGGGTGGCACCGTCTGCGACATCATGAAGTCAACCTATGTGAGAGGTCATAACTCGATGATTCAACCGGCCCCCTTCGGGGGGCCACCTGAATCGTCCGCCGTATTGTGGAATCGAAAACACCCCTTCAGTCGCCATCGGCGATCAGCACCGGCACCGTCAGTCCCGGGTACCGGATTTTACCGATCGCCTCGTGCAACCGGTACAACGGGACGCTGCTGCCGTAGTCTCGGCCCGTTCGGCCGCCGCTGCTGTGTCCCATAAGCGCATCGGCAGTCTCTTCGTCAATGCGGGCCGCGCGACAGGCGTCGCGAAACGTATGGCGAAAGCTATGGAACACCTTGCGGGGATCGGTAATGCCCAGCGTCCGGCGCAGGTACGTCATGAACGCCTTGGAAAAGGCTGACGAGTGCTTGCCGAACCGGTCGGGTTCCAGGGCCGGGAACACCCGGGTTTTGCCCGCATCGCGCAGGCGCTGCACATAGCGCAGAAAGCCCGCCTCGACGACCTTGGGATGCAACGGCAGCTCGCGGCGCGAGTCGGCGTTCTTGAGCCGTTTGCGCTCCCCGTGGGTGCCCGGCATGTCGTCGATGGAAAGACACCAGATACCGTCGATCTTCTGCACATCTTCAATGAGCAGTTGGGCGAGTTCCTCAACGCGACAGCCGTGGTACAGCGCCAGCAGGGGAATCCACGTGCTGGCCTCCCCGACCCGACGGCCGAAGTGCTTGCCGTGGGTGTATACCGGCGAGCCGAAGATCCGCTTGAGGTCGTCCCGGCTGAACGGCTTGCGCCGCCGGCTGTCGCTCTTGGGGATGGGTACCCGCTGGGCCGGGTTGACCGTGAGCCGGCCGTTATTGATGCCGACGTTGAACAAGGCGCACAGGAAAGCGATCTTCTTGTTGACGGTCTTTGAGCGCAAACCGCGGCCGATGAGGTCGTCGCGGTACCGGATAACGTCTTGTCGGTCGATTGATCGGGCGTCTTTTCTGCCAACAAGGTGTTGGAACCCGTCGACGACTCCACGCACATCGGTCACGGTACGCTGAGGCCGACGCGGATCGAAGCGCCGCCAATCCTCGAATAACCCGTCGAGTGTCAGCGTCTCCTGCGCGCCGGGCTGGATGGCGGTGGCGGGCGCTTGCGGCGTCCACACCACCTCGCCGGCATCCCGCGCGAGCTGCTGATCGTGCACTTCGGTGGCGGTTTGCAGGAAGCGGTAGAGCAAACTGCGGTAACGATGCGCGTCACCGCGCAGTTCCACGCCCAGCAGGTGCAGAAACGTCTGCAAGGCCGGTTCTATACGCTCCAGGCGGCTGTGTTGCAGCGTATCGCGAAGCGCCTCACGGGTAGCTCTGCGCTCTTCAGTACGCTCGTCGAGTTCGTCGCTGAACCAGCCTTCCTGGCGACTGTACTCGTCGCACGCCAAGGCGTGATGGCGCCACAAGGCGCAGATCTCCTGGATCAGTGCGTCGTCGATAACGCGAGGCGTGACGCCTCCCTGCCGGGTGCGCAGCTCTGCACGCAGGCGTTCGCAGCGG
>DATFML010000003.1:0-14100 GCA_035266965.1 Gammaproteobacteria bacterium | reverse complement strand
ACTGGCCGCACTGGGCGATGCCCGCGCCGTGGAACCGCTGGTGGAAATGATGGCCTCCGACGAACAGGCCGCCCCGGTTGCGCTGCGCGCCCTCAAGGCCATTGGCGACCCGGGCGCCGTCGCACCGCTGCTCAGGAAGCTCGAGGCCCGCGGAAGCCGGGCATTTCAGAAACATGCACTGAGAGCACTGCAGGCGCTGACCGACAAAGCGCAGGCGAGCAGCGTGCAGGAAGCGTTGACCCGCATCATCGATACCGATGGGGACGACGAGCTGCGCGCCAGCATCGACGACACCGCGAAGACCCTGATCGGCAACTTCGGGGACAGCGGCGCCTCCGGCGCCCGGTCCCTTCCTGCGGCGGAGTCCTCCGTCGCCGGCCAGGAGGCACAACTGCTCGATCTGTCCGGCGGCGCCGGCCAGAGCGTCATCGACGCCGCTGCGTTGGAACCCGATACCATGCTGTCCGAACGCTACCGGGTCATACGCACGGTCGGCGAAGGCGCATTCGGGGTGGTGGTGCTGGTGGAAGACACCATGGTGCAGGATCAGATCATTCTCAAGTTTCTGAATCCGCACTTCGCTTCCGACAAGAACATGATCCAGCGCTTCGTGCACGAGCTGCGCTATGCGCGCAAGACCACCCACGAGAACATCATCCGGATCTATGACTTCATCACCTTCGGGCGCTCCTATGCCATTTCCATGGAGTACTTTCCGAGTCATTCCCTTGCCGACGAGCTGCGCGAGGGCACCTCGCTGGAGCTGCACCGCGGGCTGAACATCCTGCGCGCCATCTGCAACGGACTGAACGCGGCCCAGTCGGTGGGCGTGGTGCACCGCGATATGAAGCCGGCCAACATACTCATCGGCGACCAGGACGTCGTCAAGGTCGTGGATTTCGGCCTGGCGGCGGCGGCCAGTCATACCGATTCGCGCCTGACCAAGACCGGCGTGCTGGTGGGCACGCCCACCTACATGGCCCCGGAACAGGTGCGTGGTCAGGACATCGACTCACGCACCGACATCTACTCCCTGGGCGTCATCATGTATGAAATGTTCACCGGCCAGCCGCCCTACAAGGGACAGGACCCCATGGCCATCCTGTTCCAGCACGTGGAAGGCAAGGCCAAGGCGCCCCGGGCTCTGCGGCCGGATCTGCCTCCCGCCCTGGAGGGCACCATCCTCAAAGCGATGGCGGTGGCTCCGGAAGACCGTTACCAGAGCTTCGATGAGCTGCGCCGGTCCCTGGAGAGCGTACTGGAGGACATGGAATGACGGCTCGCATCAACGCGTTCATCAAGCTGGGACGCGATCAGGGCTGCTCCGATATTCATTTCGCCGTGGGGGTTCCGCCCCTGCTGCGTTGTCTGGGCGAATTGGCTCCCGTGAAGTTTCGCGAGCTCACCCTCGAGGAACTGAACGGTCTGATCGACGAGATCCTGACCGACGAGCAGTGCAAGACCTTCGCAGCCGGACGGGACCTGGATTTCGCCTACCAGCACGCGGAGGTGGGGCGCTGCCGGGTCAATCTGTTCCACAAGGTCGGCGGCATGGGCGCCACTTTCCGTCTGATCGGCGACCGCATCCCGAGTCTGGATGCGCTGGAAATGCCGCCGGTGATCGCCCGACTTGCCGATGCCCAACAGGGCATGGTGCTGGTGACCGGCGCCACCGGAACGGGCAAATCCACCACCCTCGCTTCGGTCATCGATCTGCTCAACTCGACCCGTCGCTGCAACGTCATCACCCTCGAGGACCCGATCGAATACGTGCACAGGAGCAACAAGTCGCTGGTCGTGCAGCGCGAGGTCGGCACCCACGTACCCGATTTCACCGACGGCCTGCGCGCCGCCCTGCGCGAAGACCCCGACGTGATCCTGGTGGGCGAGCTGCGCAACCCCGAAACCATCGGCCTGGCCATGACCGCCGCCGAGACCGGCCACCTGGTGCTCGGTACGCTGCATACCACCTCGGCGACCAAGACCCTGGACCGCATCGTGGACGCCATGCCTACCCAGCAGAAGGCCCAGGCCAGGCACTTTCTCGGTCAGCATCTGCGTGGCGTGGTCAGTCAGAAACTGATCCGGTCGGCGGACGGGCGGCGCCGCAAGGCGATCGTCGAGGTGCTGGTGAACACCCCGGCGATCGCCAACCTGATCATGAACGGCAAGGTATTCCAGATACCGTCCGCCCTGCAGACCGGCAAACAGGCCGGTATGCAGCTGATGGACCAGGCCCTGCTGGAAGCCGTCCAGCGTCGCGAGATCGACCCGGACGACGCCTACCTGCATGCGGCGGACAAAAAGCAGTTCCAGCGTTTCGTCACCGACCCGGAGCTGCTGCCGCCGGTCAATCTCACCGTCGGCTGAAACCACAGGCTACAGGGAGCAGTCAGTTGAACCGCATTGATGCCTTTCTCGACCTGCTGGTGAAGCAGAACGGCTCGGACCTGCATCTGGTCGCGGGGAATGTGCCCAGGCTGCGCCTGTTGGGGGATATCTACCCCGTCAAATACCGCGAGCTCAGCGCCGACGAAACCCGCGACCTGCTCTACGAGATCATGCCCGAGCGCGAACGGACGGTCTTCGAGGCCGCCAACGGCGTCGATTTCGCCTACGACCTGGGTGGCAACGCCCGCTTCCGCGTGAACGTGTTCCGCCACCTGGACGGCATGGGCGCGGTATTCCGGTTGATACCCGCGCAGGTCAAATCCATCGAAGAGCTGGACCTGCCCGCCGTGCTGCGCACCCTGGTCCGCCAGCGCAAGGGGCTGGTGCTGGTCACCGGCCCCACGGGCTCGGGCAAGTCCACCACCCTGGCGGCAATGATCGACGCCATCAACCGCGAGCGCAAAGGGCACATCATCACCATCGAGGACCCGGTGGAGTTTCTCCACCACAATAAAGCCTGCCTGATCAGCCAACGGGAGATCGGCAGCCATACCGACAGCTTCGCGGACGCCCTGCACTCGGCTCTGCGGGAGGATCCCGATGTCATACTGGTGGGCGAGATGCGCGATCTGGAGACCATCAGCCTGGCGGTGACGGCGGCGGAAATGGGCATCCTGGTGCTCGCGACCCTGCACACCAACAGCGCCGCCGCCGCCATCGACCGCATCATCAACGTCTTCCCGCCCGGGGAGGAACCCTATATCCGCACCATGCTGTCCACCTCCCTGTGCGGCGTGGTGGCCCAGCAGCTGGTGCGCAACACCGACGGCAAGGGGCGGCGCGCGGTGGTGGAAGTGCTCATCAACAACTCAGCGGCGTCCAACATCATCCGCGAAGGCAAGACCGAGCAACTGGAAAACATCATCCAGAGCGGGGCCCTGCAGGGCATGCAGACCCTCGACACCGCCTTGCGGCGTCTGCTGGACGCCAAGCTCATTTCCGGCGACGATGCCTACGCCATTGCACGCAACAAAGGGAGCTTCGAATCCTATCGCAGCGCCAGCATGGCAGGGCCGGACGAGTCCGCCATTACCGGTCCGTTTGACGTATGATGATGCCCGCCGCGGACCCGGCGTGGCGCAACAGGGACACGACAGCAGCTCATTAGGGGGAGTACGTACAGATGACAGCCAAGCTGATCCTCACGCTCGATGGAGCAGTGGTCAAGGAATACCCGCTCGACAAGTCCAGTCTGAGCATCGGGCGCCGTCACGGCAACGATATCCAGCTCAACGACCTGACCGTGAGCGGACGCCACGCGCTGATCACCGTATCCGGCGGCGAGGCGTTCGTGGAGGATCTGGACAGCACCAACGGGACCCTGGTCAATGGCAATTTCATCAGCCGCTCGCTGTT
Source organism: Gammaproteobacteria bacterium (assembly GCA_035266965.1). GTDB lineage: Bacteria > Pseudomonadota > Gammaproteobacteria > DATFLG01 > DATFLG01 > DATFML01. The sequence continues at coordinate 10,293 of DATFML010000003.1, read as the reverse complement.
GGCCCACAGCGACGTCATCCAGGTGGGCGCCCACCAGCTCACCTACTTCCGTGAGCAGACCAAGGCCTATGAGCCGACCATGTTCATTCGGGCCGAGATGGACCAGACCCAGGTGCTGCCTGCCCAGCAGGAGCGCAGCCCGTCCACCAAGGGCCATCCGCTGGGCGCAGTGCGGGTACTCAACGGCCCCCTCGCCAACAGCGTCATGGAGCTGCGCAAACCGTTCAACGTCATCGGCTTCAACGGCAACAAGATGGCGCTCATCAGCCGTGGGCTGCGTGGCTACACCATCACCGCCATCAAAGGGGTGCGCAGCCGGCGGGAAAGCGACGTGCCCGCCGTCAACGGCACGGTGGTCACCGAACGTGCCACGCCCCTGGCCGACCAGGACGTGATACGCATTGCCGGCTTCGACATGGAGTTCTACCTGATGCAGTAGCACGCCCGCGGGACGCGCCGCGCCCTCGGGGCGCGCGCATCCCGACGCCACCCCACCTCATCCCGCCAGCGCCCGGGGAAACCTCTGCACAGGCCATTGAAGGGGGCGCTCGCGGCGCTGCAAACACGCTCGAAATACTCATTTACGGCCTGTAAACTGTGCTTCCCCGCCCCCCTTCGCGCCTTGCAATCACCCGCTTGATCAACCCGGGCAGAGGTTCCCCGGCACGGTATCCCTTGCGTCGCCTGTCGCGGCCCGCAGTGCTGCCCCACGCCCCGTCGCCTGCCGGGCCCGCTACGGGGCCGACGGGCGTACATTGGTACGACGCCGGCGTTTGACATAGTGTTAAACCTACACTAATGTTGGTGTCATGGTTACACTTAGAAGCCCGGTATTCGGCTACGACAGCCCCCGCGCCCTGGTGACCACCGATATGGTGATCTTCACGCTGCAGGAGCATCGTCTCGAGCTGCTGCTGCAGCGCGCAGGGGGTCTGCACCCGGGGCAATGGGCGCTGCCGGGAGGCACCGTGGGTATCGCCGAAGACCTGGAAGCCAGCGCCCGTCGGCAGCTCAAGGAGGAGACGGGCGTTGCCGGCGTCTTTCTGGAACAGCTGTACACCTTCGGCGCACCGGCGCGCGACCCTCGGGATCGAATCATCAGCGTGGCCTACTACGCTCTGATTCCGCCGGACCGCCTGCAGGCGCAGGCCCCCAATGGGGCCGACGCCGCCTGGTTTCCCCTCGACGCACTGCCGGAGCTGCCTCTGGACCAGGCCGACATCGCGGCAACGGCCCGGGAGCGTCTGGTGGCGAAGCTGCACTACTCCACCATCGCCCTGCAGTTCATGCCGTCGGAGTTCACCCTCAGCGAACTGCAACAGGTGTACGAGGCAATCCTCCAGACACGCCTGGACAAACGCAACTTCCGCAAATCGGTGCTCGCCACGCAGCAGATCGAGGAGACCGGCGGGGAGCGGCGCGCCGGCGCACACCGGCCGGCGCGGCTATACCGGGTGAAGCAGCCCGGACGCGTGGAGATTATCAGGTGACCCGATCATCGAATCATGCTGCGGACCGTGCGCAGTTCCCCAGACGCCCGCCGGCACCGGCGCGGCATATCCACTGCCCGGCTGCGGCCCGGCAGGGAGGCAGGTAATGAACACCGTCGAATCCAGACCGATGATCCACATGGCGGACGGCTCGCTGATCCGGACACCGGACACCAGCGCCCCGCCCTCCTACGCGCCGGGCGAGCGCGAAGCGCTCATCGCCCGCATCAAACGCCTGCTCAAGGAACAGGATGCGGTGCTGGTCGCCCACTACTACACTGACGACGATCTGCAGATGATCGCCGACGAGACCGGCGGCTACGTGTCCGACTCGCTGGACATGGCTCGCTTCGGTCATGACCATCCCGCCGGCACCATTGTGGTGGCGGGGGTCCGTTTCATGGGCGAAACCGCCAAGATCCTCAACCCGGAGAAGCGCATCGTGATGCCCACCCTGGAGGCGGAATGCTCCCTGGACCTGGGCTGTCCGGCGTCGGAGTTCATACCCTTCTGCGATGCCCACCCGGATCGCACGGTGGTGGTCTACGCCAACACCAGCGCCGAGGTCAAAGCCCGTGCCGACTGGGTGGTCACGTCCAGTATCGCGGTGGATGTGGTCACCCATCTCGCCGAGCGCGGCGAGAAGATCCTGTGGGCGCCGGACCGCCACCTGGGGCACTACATCCAGCTGGTGACCGGCGCGGACATGCTGCTCTGGCAGGGTGCCTGCGTGGTGCATGAAGCCTTCCGGGTGCACGAGTTGAAGGCGCTGATGGCCGACCACCCGGAAGCGGCCGTGCTGGTGCATCCGGAATCGCCCGCCGAAGTCGTGGAGCTCGCCGATGTGGTGGGGTCCACGACCCAGATCATCAAGGCGGCGCACGAGCTGCCCAACCGCGAGTTCATTGTCGCCACCGACAACGGCATCTTCTACAAGATGAAACAGGCCGCGCCGGACAAGGTGTTCCTGGAGGCCCCCACGGCAGGGGTCGGCGCCACCTGCCGCAGCTGCGCCCACTGCCCCTGGATGGCCATGAACGGCCTGCGCAACCTGGCGCGGGTGCTGGAAACCGGCGCCAACGAAATCCGGATCGACGAAACCGTCCGTCAGGGCGCCGTGCGGTCGACCCAGCGCATGCTGGACTTCGCCGCCGACCGCCGCCGCGCGGTGCTGGGTCGCGGCAACGCCTGACGGGCCGGCGCGGGGGCTGACGCGCCGGGAGCCGGCCCCGGCATCCTGGCGCCGTTGCGGGCGCCGTTGCGGGCGTCCTTTCAGGCGAATCACCAGGTCGCGCGCCCTGGGCAGGCTGCCCGATGGATTCCCATGGGATGTAAGGTCGGTCAGGCGCGTTGTCTGCGCTGTAAGCCCACCGGCCGTGCCGTCCGGCGTGCCGCAAACCAAGGTCGGCGGGTTCGCACAGCCTGGTGAGTTGCGCAACAGGCAGCAACCCACCCTACCGTGGCACTTGACCAAGCACCATTGGACCTAGCGGGGCTTTGCGCGCTGGTACTGCACCGGCCACGACAGGTCCACGCCAAGTCGCCGGGCGGCATGCAGCGGCCAATAGGGATCGCGCAGCAACTCGCGGGCAAGCAGCACCGCATCGGCCAGACCGGTGGCGACGATCTGTTCGGCCTGTTCGGGCTCGGTGATCAAGCCGACCGCGCCGGTGGCGATGCCGGCGCCGTCGCGCACGGCCGTGGCGGCCGGCACCTGAAAGCCCGGCCCCACCGGCAGCACCGCGTCGGCAACCAGCCCGGCGCTGGAACAGTCGATCAGATCCACATCCAACGCCTTCAACCAGCCCGCCAGCCGGATCGACTGGTCCACGTCCCAGCCGCCCTCCACCCAGTCGGTGGTGGAAATGCGCACGAATACCGGCAGGTCCTGAGGCCATACCGCCCGCACCGCCTCGGCAACGCGCAGCGGCAGCCGCGCCCGGTTCTCCAGGCTGCCTCCATAGTCGTCCTGGCGCCGATTGCTGAGCGGCGACAGGAAACTGTGCAGCAGGTAGCCGTGGGCCATGTGGATCTCCACGACCTGGAAACCCGCCCTGGCGCTGCGCTCGGCGGCCGCCACAAAGTGCTCCACCAGGCGCTCGATCTCCGTCGTCTCCAGGGCGTGGGGAACCGTGAAGCCGTCGGCGAACGGCACGGCGCTGGGCGCGACCGGCTGCCAGCCCCCGGCCGCCGCCGACAGCGGATGACCGCCTTCCCAGGGCGGCGCTGTGGCGGCCTTGCGCCCGGCGTGGGCGATCTGGATACCGGGCACGGCGCCCTGGGCCCGGATGAATTCCACGATGGGCTCGAACGCCGCCCCATGGGCATCGGACCAGATGCCGCTGTCGGCGGGACTGATGCGCCCTTCCGGACTGACCGCACTGGCCTCCACCAGGACCAGGCCGGCACCGCCGACAGCGCGACTGCCCAGGTGCACGAGATGCCAGTTGTTGGGCAGTCCGTCGTTGCTGGAATACTGGCACATGGGGGAAACGAATATCCGGTTGCGAAACGTCAGTCCGCGCATCCGCAGCGGCGAAAACAAGGTGCTCATGTATGCCCCACTCCTGTGTCCGGTGGCTCGGGCCCGATCAGTCGGGCATTCGGAAGATCATCGGCTGGCACGTCACGCCGGCGCGCGGGGCCGGAGCCGGCCGGCCCCGGAGTCCGTGCCGCGTGCGACGCCGGAAGATGGCCGGTTCGACGCGCCGGTCTGCCTTGTTGGGATTGCCGTCAGCCTTGACAGTTCCGTTACAGGACAGCGGCGCCCAATCCCCCACAGGCAGCCGCGGCCGCCGCTGCGGTTGATGTGCTTGCGCCACGCGCACCCGTGCGGGCGACCTTCCGCTGCATGGCCCCGGCAATGACCGCACCAGCCGCACAATGGGGCCCCTTCCAATGCAGCGGCGCCGGCGGTCAGTGCCGGCCGTGCCTGGCGCGTCCTAAGGAACCTAAAGCCGCTGCGGCGAGAGGGCGTGGAGGTGGCGCAACACCATTCCGAGCCCACGGCCGGTCAGGGAACGGTCCCGGTGGCCGGTTCCTATCCACCATTTTTCTGGTTTATTTGAACCGGGCCCCTCAGGCGTCAATCTAGTATAGTTTCCAACTGATTGAACAGGCGTACCTCTGGCTCCTGGCATGGGCATTGCTCGGTGCCTGTATTACCCCAGGGAACAAGAGTGGCAGCGAACTCACGGTCGAGGGCGACCAAACCACCAACTGGGCACCTGTCCGCAGGCATGGGCACGTAGGGAGGAAAGTGGGAAAGCGAGAAAAGACTCTTCTTCTGCGCGGAACCGCGGTGCGGGTGAGGTGCCGGAGCGGAGGAGGAAGCGGTCCGGTGTCCGGCTGCCCCCGCAAGCCCCGGATGACATCGATGCGCTTCGTCGACGGCTTCCCGGCCTGCATTTCCACGGGTCACTTCGGCGTGGCGCCCGGCGTCGTGCCGCCGCCGGCAGGGTCGCCAACCGACATGTCCCGGGCCCCGCACCCGGGCAGCGCGAATACCCACAGCGTTGCCGGTGGGGACTGCCGCCGATGAGCCGATCCCGACACCCCATTGAGAACTTTTTCGCCCGCACCTTCTGGGCACCCACCGGTCTGATCACCCTGGCCCTGCTCGCCGCCCTGGTGGCGCTGGCGGTATCGCTCGCCTTCAGCCTGGACCGTCTGCAACCGGTACATGATTACCTGGAACAATTGAACCGCCTGGAACAGGCGTCGGTCAAAGTAGAGGACGAGCTGCTGGCCAATCCGGAAGACCCGATGCCGCTCAGCCCCGCCGAGTTCCATCGATTTCGCAACGCCGTGGCCACCATAATCGGGAACGCGGCTCACATGAAGGCGAGCAGCGAGACCCAGTTGAAGCGCCTGCTCAAGGAGCTCGATGCGCCGGCCGGCGCGACCCACAGCGATCTGGTGGATGCCATCACCACCCTGAGGCATGTGCTCGGATCCGAGACCCTGGCCCAGGCCCGCCTTCTGGAAGGCGTTTACCGCGACACGGTTTCGGAATTCCTGTTGACCCTGTCCGTATTGGCGACGCTGGTACTGGCCGGATTGATCACCCTGTTCAAAGTGCGCTCGCGACTGATGAGCCCGTTGATGGAGCTGACCCATTTGCTGTCCCGCCTGTCCGAGCAGGATTATCGTGAAGTGAACAGCCAGGTCGCGAGTCCGCTGATCCGGCCGCTGTTCGAAAGCTACAATCTGCTCGTCAGCCGACTGACGGCCCTGGAGAAGGAACACGAGGAACGCGAGGACTCCCTGCGCGATGCCGTACAGGCGGCAACACGCACGTTGATCGGCTATCAGCAGAGTCTGGCGCGAGCCGAACGGCTGGCCGCCGTGGGCGAGGTCGCCGCCAGCCTCGCCCATGAAATGCGCAATCCGCTGGCCGGCATTCGCCTCGCGTGCAGCAATATCGAGGAGGATGCCGCCGATCCGGAACTGGCAGAGCGCGCCGGGACGGTGGTCCATGAAGTGGACCGGTTGATCGCCGTCCTCAACACTCACCTCACGCGGGCGCGTCACAATCCCGAATCGCCCCGCCAGGTCAACCTCAGCCGGGTGGTCAGAGAAGTCGGGCGCCTGCTCTGGTACCAGTTGCCGGACCGCCTCGAGTTGCTGGTGGACGTACCCGAGGACATTGAATGCGTGATTCCGGAGACCGGTCTGCGTCAGGTATTGATGAACCTGCTGACCAACGCCTGGCAGGCCATCGGCGAACGGGACGGCAAGATCTCCATCAGCGCCGCACGCACTGATGGAGGGGTGAGACTGATCGTGGACGACGACGGCCCGGGGTTCGGCGAGGATCTGCTGAAGTACGGGCCGCAGGCATTTGCAACCACCAAGCCCGGAGGAACCGGTCTGGGACTGTCCATGGCACGCCGCTATGCGCGTGACCTGGGCGGCACGCTGGAACTGGCCAACCGGACGCCTCACGGTGCTCAAGTGATACTGGAGATCCCCTGTCATCATGTCTGAAGGACTGCTGATCATCGAGGACGAAGGACTGCTTGGATCGGAGCTCAAGCGGCACTACGAAAGAGACGGTTGGGAAGTCCACCTGGCGCCGAACCTGCAGACAGCCCGCAAGGTGCTGATAGAGGACGATGCCGAACCGCTGGTCGTCATCGCCGACATGAACCTGCCGGACGGCAACGGACTGGACCTGCTGGAAGAGGCCAAGAAAAAGCATATACCGGGTGAATGGATTTTGCTGACCGGGTTCGGAAACATACCCGACTCGGTCCGCGCCCTGCGCCTCGGCGCATACGATTTCGTGGAAAAGCCCTGCGAGCAATCGCGTCTGGACCTCATCATCAGCGGTGCCGAACGCAGCGCCCGCGCCCAACGCCGCCTGCAGGAGCAGGCCAATGCCAGTCGGGCACAATACGACCCGGAGAGCTTCATCGGCCGCAGCCAGGCCGCCACAGAGGTGCGAAGCCTGCTGCAGAAGCTTTCGCGGGCGCCTTTCAGCGCGCTGATCATCACCGGCGAAACCGGCACCGGCAAGGGACTGGCGGCGCGCATACTCCATCACGCCGGAGCCCGTGCCGATGGCCCCCTGGTGGAACTGAACTGCGCCGCCCTGCCTCGCGAGTTGCTGGAATCCGAACTGTTCGGCCACGAGGCCGGTGCGTTCACGGGCGCCCGCCAGCGCCGTCGCGGCCTGCTCGAGCAGGCCCACGGCGGCACCATCTTCCTGGATGAGATTTCCGAACTGGAACTGGATCTGCAGGCAAAGGTGCTCAAGTCCATCGAGGACAAGCGCATCCGCCGTCTGGGTGGCGACCGGGAGATCAATGTCGATGTGCAGATCATCGCCGCCACCAACCGCGATCTGGAGACCGAGGCCCGCTCCGGACGGTTTCGCACCGATCTCTATCATCGACTGAGCGTCTTCCAGATCCGTCTACCTCCCCTGCGTCAGCGTCTGGACGACCTGCAGGACCTGGTTCCCCAGTTCGTCGCCGAGTTCAACGCCAAGGCAGGCAAACGGGTCAAAGTCATACCGCAGAACGTGTGGAAGAAGCTGCAGACCCATCAATGGCCCGGCAACGTACGCGAGCTTCGCAATGTCGTGGAGCGCTGCGTGCTGCTGGCCGAAAGCGAACAGTTTCCCGCTGAATGGCTGCAGCTCGGCCCCATGGAGACCCACGCGTCGGAGCCCGAAGTGGATGGAGATCGCGTCTGGCTACCCCTGGACGGGTCCATGGCCCTGGACAAGATGGAGCGGTTCATCATCAAGACCGCTCTGGAGCGCCATGGGCACAACGTCACCGCCACCGCCCGCGCCCTGGGGACCACCCGCGAAACCCTGCGCTATCGCGTCCAGAAGTACAGCCTCACTGCGGAAGTCGAAACCGGCCGCGGCTGACAACCCCGTTCCCGCGCCCTGCGCTTTTTCGCGCGCGGGGCAGGCCTGCCTTTACCCATGGCTCACACGCGGGCGTATTTCGCCCGGCCGCGGGCCAAATGCACCCTTGCAGGCGTCCTCCGCGCACCCTGCTCGCGGCCATTCCATGCCCGAATCAACCACCTACGCACTTGGCACGGTAGGTGCGTCGTGGAATGGAGACGTACGAGTGCACACAGGGAAAGGAGACCACACTTATGGCCGAGCAAAATCCTATCATTGCCATCAATCAGTCGCGGGTGGCGAACACGCCGGAAACCTACGAGACTATGCAGAAGGTGGGACCCAAAGTCTGCATCACCACCGCCAAACATCCAGGTTTTCTGGGGTTTGACCAGCTCCTGCAGACAGGCATCCACCCGATGGCGGGACGCTATGGCGGCGGAGCTATGGACATGCACGACACTCTCAATCCGATAGGCATGTTCCAGTACACCGTGTGGAAAGACGTCAAATCCCACGAGGAAATGCATTACGAGCAGTTCAATACCATCTACGAACTGTGCATTCACTGCACCAACATGCTGATCGAAGGCCCGTGGGAACCGCTTTACGAGGTGATCGCCTCGGATCTGCCCGCGGTGACTTCAATGACCGACGTGCCGAACGCACTCGGTGCCGCATTCGCCAAGCAGCAGCCGGTGCCCAAGGTCGCCCTGCCACACCAACGGTCGGTGGTCGTCGGAGACCACTGGGTCATGCATGGGCACGAAGCCGATTTCGAGTCCGGTGTCACGGAAGTGCTCAAGTGGATGCAATCGGAAGCCCCGGGCCTGATCGGCTGGATGCTGCTGCGTCAGATCGGCGTGTCCGCCATCGGCTCGTTCCAGTTCGATCCCGAAGGCAGGACCAAGGCCACACTGGGCGCCAATCCACCGGCGTACAACACCAACTACGGCGACCAGCCCATGGATGAGCCGCCCATTCCGCCCCAGAAGCCGACCCAGTATTTCGTGCATATGGAATGGGAGAGCCCCGAGCACGCTCACCAGGGACTGGGCAAGACCCTGGTCAACAATGAGCTGCTGCAGCTGCATAACAGCGGCGTACTGGCCCACCTGGACCGCGGGCCGTACTACGAATTCTTTGCTTCAATGATGGAAGAAGGGACCTGGCGCAAGCACCTGGTCAAGTAGGGTAAAGCGCACATCGTGCAAGGAGACGATCATGAACGATAAACCCCACGTTGTGATCCTGGGCGGCAATTTTGCAGGCCTGGGCAGCGCACAGAAGATCCGTGAATTCGCCGGCGATACCGTGGACATAACGGTCATCGACCGCAAGCCGTATCTGCTGTTCATCCCCAACATCCCCGCGGAGGTGTTCGAAAACCGCAATCCGGCCACCAGCATGCACATGGATATCATCGGCCCCCTGGCCGACGACGGCGTACGGTTCGTGCAGGGTGAGGTCACCGGCATCGACCCCGATACCAAGTCGGTGGACTATGTCCCCAGCGAACGTCCGGGCGCCGCACCGGCGGTCATGAGCTATGACTATCTGGTGGTGGCCTTCGGGGCGCGGCTGGCCTATGACAATATCGAGGGTTTCGCCGAACACGGTCATACCCTGTCCGACGGCTTCTACGGCGAGCGTCTGCGGCGCTACCTGCACGAGGACTACAAGGGCGGACCGATCGCCATCGGCTCGGCGCGCTTTCACCAGGGCAACGGCGCGGACGGGCTGGAACCGTATCCGGGCGGCAAGATTCCCCGCGCCGAAGCGGCCTGTGAAGGCCCCCCCGTGGAGAGCATGCTGGCCGCCGCCACCTGGTTGAAGGAGCACGGCAAAGGCGGACCGGACAAGGTCACCGTGTTCACCCCGGCGCCGCTCATTGCCGAGGATGCAGGCGAGACAGTGGTAAAGAAGCTGCTGGGCATCGCCAGCGACATGGGCTTCAACTACCTGAATGAAACTCAGGATATCACCCGCCTCAGCGCGGAAGGCATCGAGTTTCAGAACGGCAAGTCCGTCGACGCCGAGGTTAAGATCATCTTCCCGGACTGGGTGCCCCACGATTTCATGAAGGACACGCCGATCGTGGACGATGTCGGCTTCGTGGTGACCGATCTGTTGATGCGCAATCCGAAGTATCCGGAAGTGCTCGCCGCCGGAGACGCCGCCGCGGTCACGGTGCCGAAGCTCGGCGCCATCGGCCATCAGCAAACGGAAATCGTCGGTCGGCAGATCGCCAAGGACATGGGGCGCATGAGCGCCGAGGAAGCGGACCAGCCCCTGGCGCCCATCGTGTACTGCATCGGGGACATGGGCGCCAATCAGGCGTTCTATATCCGATCCAACACCTGGTACGGCGGCGACACCGCGATCCTGACCATGGGCCATGTGCCTTTCATGCTGAAGATGCAGTACAAGACGCTG
>DATFML010000002.1:0-2144 GCA_035266965.1 Gammaproteobacteria bacterium | reverse complement strand
GGAATCCACGGACAAGGGATTCAAAAGGCGCCCCACATTCATCATTCCGTCCGTGTTTTCCGTGCTTTCCGTGGCGCCTTTGGTGTTTTTCGAATCTTCCGTGGATTCCGTGGCTCTTGAGTCTTTTTCGACCGCAGTCATGAAGCCCGCTAGATCGCCAGGTTCTCCGCCAGTCCCATGCCGGCTTCGCGCATGTGCTGGATCCGGTCGCGCAGGCGGGCGGCTTCCTCGAACTCCAGGTTGCGGGCGTGATCGTGCATCTGCTGCTCGAGCTTGCGGATGCGCTGCATGAGCTGGTCGGGGCTGAGCTTGGCGTATTCCAGCTCCTCCTCGGCCACCTTGGCGAACTTGCGCACCGGCATGGGGGCGCCGGGCACCGCCCCTTCCATGATGTCCGCCACCGCCTTCTGGATGGTCTTGGGGGTGATGCCGTGGGCCTCGTTGTGGGCGATCTGCTTCTCCCGGCGCCGTTCGGTCTCCTCCATGGCCCGGCCCATGGAGCCGGTGACGTTATCGGCGTACAGGATGGCCTTGCCGTGCAGGTTGCGGGCGGCGCGGCCGATGGTCTGAATGAGGGAACGGTCCGAGCGCAGAAAACCCTCCTTGTCCGCGTCCAGGATGGCCACCAGGGACACCTCGGGCATGTCCAGACCCTCGCGCAGCAGGTTGATGCCCACCAGCACATCGAACTTGCCCAGCCGCAGATCCCGGATGATCTCCACCCGTTCCACGGTATCGATGTCCGAGTGCAGGTAGCGTACCCGCACGTCGTGTTCGCCCAGGTATTCGGTCAGGTCCTCGGCCATGCGCTTGGTCAGGGTGGTCACCAGCACCCGCTCGCCCGCGCCCACCCGCAGGCGGATCTCCGACAGCAGATCGTCCACCTGGGTGCTGGCCGGGCGCACCTCCACCTCCGGGTCCACCAGTCCGGTGGGACGCACCACCTGCTCCACCACGTCGCCGCCGGATTTGCCCATCTCGTAGGGCCCGGGCGTGGCCGACACGTAGATGCCCTGGGGCGCCAGGCGCTCGAACTCGTCGAAGCGCAGGGGCCGGTTGTCCAGGGCGGACGGCAGCCGGAAGCCGTACTCCACCAGGGTCTGCTTGCGGGAGCGGTCCCCCTTGTACATGGCTCCCAGCTGGGGAATGGTGACATGGGATTCGTCCACCACCAGCAGGGAATCCTCCGGCAGGTAGTCGAACAGGGTCGGCGGCGGCTCGCCGGCCTGGCGCCCGGACAGATAGCGCGAGTAGTTCTCGATGCCGTTGCAGTAGCCCAGCTCCTGCATCATCTCCAGATCGAAGCGGGTGCGCTGCTCCAGGCGCTGGGCCTCCACCAGCTTGTTGGCCTGGTAGAGCTGCTGCAGGCGCTCGCGCAACTCCTCGCGGATCTGCTCGATGGCCTCCACGATGGTCTGGCGGGGCGTGACGTAATGGCTCTTGGGATAGATGGTCACCCGCGGGATGCGCCGGATGACCTCGCCGGTGAGAGGATCGAAATAGGCCAGGGACTCGATCTCGTCGTCGAACAGCTCCACGCGCACCGCGTCGCGCTCGGAATCGGCCGGATAGACGTCGATCACCTCGCCGCGGGCGCGGTAGGTGCCGCGACGCAGCTCCATGTCGTTGCGGGTGTACTGCAGTTCGGCCAGCCGGCGCAGGATATGGCGCTGGTCCACCCGCTCGCCCCGCACCAGGTGCAGCACCATGCTCAGATACGAGCGCGGATCGCCCAGGCCGTAGATGGAGGACACGGTGGCCACGATGATGGCGTCGCGCCGCTCCAGCAGGGCCTTGGTAGCCGACAGCCGCATCTGCTCGATATGCTCGTTGATGGAGGCGTCCTTCTCGATGTAGGTATCCGAGGAAGGCACGTAGGCTTCCGGCTGGTAGTAGTCGTAGTAGGAAACGAAGTACTCCACGGCGTTGTGGGGAAAGAACTCCCGGAACTCGCCGTAGAGCTGGGCGGCCAGGGTCTTGTTGGGGGCCAGCACCAGGGTGGGCCGCTGCACCGCCTGAATCACGTTGGCGATGGTGAAGGTCTTGCCCGAACCGGTCACGCCCAGCAGCACCTGGTGGGCCAGCCCGGACTGCACGCCCTCCACCAGCGCGGCGATGGCCGCCGGCTGGTCGCCGGCCGGCTT
>DATFML010000001.1:0-2488 GCA_035266965.1 Gammaproteobacteria bacterium | reverse complement strand
GCTCGAGCTTCAGAACCTGGGCGAACACGGCCTTGCGGATGTCGGCCACCACCCGCTCGCCGATCCAGGTGACCAGGTACACACGGGCGCCCACCGAGCCGGCCATGACGGCCACCACGATCAGAAACAGCATCAGGGCATGGTTCAAAGCGGCACTGGAGCCGCTGCTCAGGCCGTGGTCCACCACCTGGCGCAGCACCACCCCGAAGCCGAGCACGGCCCCGGCGGCGATCACCAGCGCCGTCGCCGCGCCGGCCAGCACCAGGCGGTAGGGTCGGACGAAGCCGAACAGATGGGTCAGCACCCGCACGTTGCGGCTGACGGGACGCGAGTCGGTAGTGGCGATACGGGCCATGGGTTGCCTGGGAGAAGAGCGGCCGCCGGGGCCGCGCCGTGGGAACGATGCTCGCAGGGAGCATACCACCGACGGGGGCGGGGCACGCAGGTCGCGGTCGGCCTGGCGGGCGGAATTTCGCTTCGTTTCCAGGGTCTACACTATTAGATAAAGGGGGCGAGTCGGTCGGCCCCGAGAGCACTATGAGTGAGGTAACCGCGCGGGAGGCTGACATGTCGGCGCTGGCCGGCAGGCCGTTCGTGGCGGGCCATCAGGAAGTGGCACCAGATAGATCAGGAGGACACCATGGCATTCATCAACCAGGCAAGTGAACGTATGCATGACACCGCGGAGCGGGTGAGCGAAACCACCCACGGCATGGCGGAGCGGGCCGAGCGCGCCGGCGAGAGCATCAGCCGGTTCGGCCGCCGGGCCGCTGACCGGTCCCGGGAAAGCCTGAGCACGCTTCCACGGTCCATGAAGCGGCATCCCTATCGCACTGCCGGCGCGGTGGCGGCCGCCGCTGCGACCGGTGTGGCGATCTGGGCATTGCTGCGCCGACGGTAACGACCCGATGCCGTATTCCCTGCCCGGGACGGCCCGGGCAGGGGGTACAAACCGGGCGACTGCCGGTGGCGTTGAGGTAGCCAGCGGCGATTGCGTACTGCACTGGCCCGCCACCGGGCATGTGCGCCGGTGGTGCACTGCGGTGGCGGCGCGCGCCTGTCTGGTGCGTCTCGCGCGCAGCGCACGGCCGCCCGGCGCCCACCGATCCCAACGATTCCCCATCGACCTCAGGCGGTTGGCAGTCCCAGTCCGACCGGTTGACGACCCGCTGATTCCCATCCCGTGATACGCACGGTTCTTGCAGGGGCTGAGTCACTGTAAGGCCCACCCCTGAGGAAGCGCCGACCGTGACCGTTTTCCGCCCGTCGCCGACGCCCGAGACGCCTGTCGAACACGACCGTACCAGCCTGAGCAAGGAAGCGCTGCAGCGGGCGTTTCTCGACAACCTGTTTTTCATCCAGGGCAAGTTTCCCCGGCTCGCCACCGCCAACGACTACTACATGGCTCTCGCCCACGCGGTGCGCGACCGCATGCTGCACCGCTGGATCAGCACCGCCGCCGCCTACACGGCGCGGGGTTCGCGTACCGTGGCCTATCTGTCGGCCGAGTTCCTGATGGGTCCCCACCTGGGCAACAACCTGGTGAACCTGGGGATCTACGATGCCGTGCGCGAGGCCGTGCAGGAACTGGGCCTGAACTTCGAAGGCCTGCTCGACCAGGAGGAGGAGCCCGGGCTGGGCAACGGCGGCCTGGGCCGCCTTGCCGCCTGCTTTCTCGATTCCCTGGCCACGCTGGAAATCCCGGCCCTGGGCTACGGCATCCGCTACGAGTTCGGCATCTTCGACCAGGAGATCCGCGACGGCTGGCAGGTGGAGAAGACCGACAAGTGGCTGCGCTTCGGCAATCCGTGGGAGATCGTGCGCCCGGAGTGGGCGGTGGAGGTAGGGCTGGGCGGGCACACCGAGCGCTACGTGGACGAGTACGGTCGGCGTCGCAGTCGCTGGGTGCCGGCGTGGACGGTGCAGGGCATTCCCCACGACACGCCCATCCTGGGCTATCGCAACAACACCGCCAACACCCTGCGCCTGTGGCACGCGGAGGCGTCGGAGTCCTTCGACTTCGAGGTGTTCAATCGGGGTGACTACTACGGCGCCGTGGACCGCAAGGTGGCAGCGGAAAATCTCACCAAGGTGCTCTACCCCAACGACGAGCAGATCCAGGGCAAGGAGCTGCGCCTGCAGCAGCAGTACTTCTTCGTGTCCTGCTCCCTGCAGGACATGTTGCGCATCATGCGGGTGCAGATGCTGCCGCTGACGCGCTTCCACGAAAAGTTCGCCGTGCAGATGAACGACACCCATCCCGCCCTCGCGGTGGCCGAGCTCATGCGGCTGCTGGTGGACGATCATGGGATGGACTGGGACGCCGCCTGGGACGTCACCCGCCGCACCCTGGCCTACACCAACCACACCCTCATGCCCGAGGCCCTGGAGCGCTGGCAGCTGGATCTGTTCGCCCGCCTGCTGCCCCGCCACCTGGAGATCATCTACGAGATCAACGCCCGCTTTCTGGACGAGGTGCGCGTGCGTT